>NZ_CAJCKS010000098.1:0-18654 GCF_903970985.1 Pantoea sp. ME81
GAAGTGAGCAAAAGCCCGATAAAATAGAGGGTTATAGTGGACTGCATCAGACACTGCTGCGTAAGCATTTTGCGCCTGCGCGATGATGCAGCCTGAGTGGATACCTGCTGAACAGGGCCGAGATATTACAACGGGCTGAACCCGATCGTCACCAAAAACAGCGAGGCGGGCTTCCGCATTCAGCAGGCGCCCTTTGATTTTGAAGCAAGCTACTACCGTTCTTCTTCAAAGCTCGGAAGCCGCGTGGAACTGGTTGATGACGCATTCGTCGCCCGCCGGGAAAAAACGCAAATCGATGGCGTGGAGGTCAACGCGGGCTACAGCCCTAATGCGGATCACAAGCTCACGCTCGCCTGGTCGCACATGCGCGGCCGTTACGACAGCGATGAAAACGGCAGCCTGGATGCTAAACTTGACGGCCTGAATATCGCGCCGGACCGTATCATCGCCAGCTGGTCAGCAAACTGGAATGCGGAGCTGAGTACCTTCCTGCAGGCCAACTGGGCTATGAGCAAAAAATTCGACGATGAGGAAAAGGATTTCTCCGGTTACACACTGGTGGATGCAGCCGTGGGTTACAAGCTTCCCCGGGGACAGCTGAGCCTGGGCATTTCCAACCTGCTGAATAAAAAATACATCACTTATTATTCGCAGAGCGCCTCCGTTGATCCTGACCGCTATTTTGCCGGGAGGGGGCGCACGGCCACGCTCGGCTACAGTCTTGACTTCTGATTACGGCCGCCCCGCTTCCGGGGTGGTAAACCTGACGATGGAAAAACAGTTTTACTTTTCGCCTCTTCGCCGGCGCTGGCTGCAGGCGCTGCTGTTATGCAGCGTTTCACCCGGCCTGCTGGCTGAACAAACGCCCGCACGGCGAGCCGTTTCGCTGTTTCAGGGCGCCACTGACAGCCTGGCGGCACTCGGCATTACGCCCTGCGGGATCGTTGAATCCTGGGCTGAAAAGCCGGTTTACCGTTACCTGCGAAACCAGTTTTCAGGCGTGCCGCAGTTAGGCCTGGAAACCCAGCCGGCGCTTGAAAAAATAGCGCTGCTCAGGCCCGATATCATTTTTGCTTCCCGTTTCCGCCACCAGGATGTTGCGCCGCTGATGGAAAAGATTGCACCCGTGGTGCTGCTCGATGACGTTTATGAGTTTAAAAAAACGCTGACAGTCGTCGCAGAAAAACTTTCAAAGGTCAATGAGGCCAGAGACCTGCTTCAGCGCTGGGACTCCCGGATTGTCGCCCTTCAGACCCTAATGAGAGAACGGTTCGGTGAACAGGCCAGACCCCGGGTATCCGTCATTGAAGTCCGCCCCGACCACATACGCAGCTACGCTCCACAAAGCTTTTCTGGCTCGGTGATGTCCGAAATTGGTTTTGACTGGAACGGGCAGGCTGCGCAGACGCGCGGCACGTCGTTGCGCTTTTCCAGCATGGAGAACCTGCCGTTGCTGGATGCCGATATCTTTTTCATTCTGCTCCGGGCGGACAGCCCTGCCATTCTGCGTCAGTACCGGGTGATAACCGCGCATCCGCTCTGGCAGCAACTGCGCGCCGTGAAAGCGCGACAGTTATGGCCGGTTGACAGCGTTTCCTGGAGTCTGTCCGGTGGCATAATTGGCGCAAATCAGATCCTCACTGACACAGAGCTGGCGCTGAGCCGGGGGGCATCGTGAAAGCACGCTTTCTGTTCTGCTGTGCCCTTCTGGCGCTGATGATGGTGGTCAGCGTCATGGCCGGAGTGCGCTTCTACCCGCTGTCGCAAGTGGCTGACGCTTTGTTTCACTCCGATCCCCTCCGTGCGGCTGACGCCATCATTCGCACATCCCGGTTGCCACGCACATGGCTGGCCATGTGTGTGGGGGCTTTTCTTGCAGTGGCAGGCGGACTGATGCAGGCGCTGACCCGCAATCCTGTGGCATCGCCCGGGCTGTTCGGCATCAATGCGGGCGCGGCGCTGACAGTTGTGCTGGCCGGCAGCGTTTTTTCCTTTAACACCCCCTGGCAGACACTTTTACTGGCATTTTTCGGGGCGTGTGCTGCCAGCGCAATGGTGTGGTTCGCCAGCCGGGCAGGTAACGGACGGGATAATCCACTCCGGCTGGTGCTGGCTGGGGTGGCGATAACCGCGCTGTGTAATGCCATTACCCAGGCAATCCTCGTTATCGATCAGGAGACGCTTGATACGATGCTGTTCTGGCTGGCCGGGAGCCTGTCGGGTCATGACCTGCCTCATATCTATGCGATGCTGCTTCCCGGAACGCTGCTGACAGTCGTCGCGTGCCTGTCTGCCAGACACATGAATGTACTGCGTGCCGGCGAGGAAATTGCTACCGGCCTTGGACAAAACATCGTCCGGGTTCGCCTCCTCGCCAGCCTGCTGGTCGTGGGACTGGCGGGAAACGCCGTCGCACTGGCCGGGAGTATCGGTTTCGTCGGGCTGATAGTGCCACATATCGCCCGCCAGCTGTTTGGCAGTGACCTGCGCCTGATGCTGCCGGCCTGCGCATTGCTCGGTGCGTTACTGTTACTCACGGCGGATATCGTGGCGCGCGTGATAATATTGCCTCAGGAAGTGCCCGTCGGCGTCATGACGGCGCTGATGGGCGCGCCATTTTTTATAATGCTGGCGCAGCGCAGGGGACATCATGTCTGATAACCGTGTTCTACGCTGCGGTCCGTTTTCCCGCCAGTATGCCGGGCGCTTGCCGGTGGTGATGCTGCTCTGCCTGCTGGCTTCGCTGCTGATGACGCTTGCTGCATTAAGCGCCGGCGACGTCCCCCTTCCGTTACCTCAGACGCTGTGGCTCCTGATACAACCTGACGCCACCCCACAAAGCTTCATCCTGCACGAACTGCGTTTACCCCGCGTGGCGCTTGCGCTGCTGTCAGGCGCGGGGCTCGGACTCGCCGGACTGGTTATGCAGCTGTTAGTGCGTAATCCGCTGGCATCTCCGGACACGCTCGGCGTCACTACCGGCGCAAGCGTCGGGGCGCTGCTGTGGCTTTCCTTTTTCAGTATTTCCTGGGGCAGCGCGCTGATGCCGGTGGCAGCGATGGCTGGCGCAACCTGCGCGGTTGGCCTGGTCTTTATGCTTTCATGGCGCAGAGGCCTGACGCCGGTTCGACTTATCCTCACTGGCGTCGGCATCTCGGCAATGGCGGGCGCAATGGTTACCCTTACCCTTGTTTTCAGCCCGCTGACTACCACCTTTTCTGCATGGGTATGGCTTAGCGGCAGCGTTTATGCGGCGACCTGGGAAAAGGTGCGTCACCTCCTCGCCATCGATCTGGCGGCATTGCTGCTCTGGCTGTTTTCGCTGCGTTATCTGAGCGCGCTTCTGCTGGACGACGACCTTGCCACGGGGCTGGGTGTGCGGGTGCATGTAATGCGGGCCCTGCTATTGTTGGGCTGCGTGATACTTTCCGGCGGCGCGATAGCAATGGTGGGCGCCATGGCGTTTGTTGGCCTGATAGCGCCCCACCTCGGCAGACAGATTGTACGTCACGGCATTTTTGGCCAGGCGTTTGTCACCGCCTGCTGCGGCGGCGTCATGGTGGTTACTGCTGACCTGCTGGCCAGAACGCTGTTCCGGCCTGCAGATCTTCCGGCGGGCATCTTTGTTGCGCTGGTCGGCGCGCCGTTTTTTCTGGCGTTGCTTATCCGGCAGCGTACGTAAACTGATGGAGAAAACGTGTCTCTTTCCACTCATAAGCTGAACGTGAGCTATACACAGCAGCAGGTCATACACTCGCTGGATCTCAAACTGCCCGCGGCGAAAGTCTCTGTACTGATCGGGAGTAATGGCTGTGGTAAAAGCACCCTGCTCCGGGCGATGGCCCGGCTTCTCAGGCCGCAGTCGGGAGCCGTTATACTGGACGGGATGGATATTCATGCCAGCAGTACGGCGCAGGTCGCCCGCCGGCTGGCGATCCTGCCGCAGATCCCAATCGCACCCGAAGGAATTTCCGTACGTCAGCTCGTTAGCCTGGGACGCTTCCCGTATCAGAGCTGGTTACGTCAGGGGTCAGCGGAAGATGAAAGGCAGGTAGACGAGGCCCTTCGCCTGACCGGAACTGATGCATTACAGCATCGCCCTGTGGATGCCTTATCAGGCGGGCAGCGGCAGCGCGTCTGGATTGCCATGACCCTGGCACAGGCGACCGATACGTTGCTGCTGGATGAGCCGACCACCTATCTTGATCTGGCCCATCAGATTGAGGTGCTTGAACTGTTGCGCGACCTGAACCAGACGCACGGTAAAACCATCGTTATGGTCCTGCACGATCTTAATCTGGCCAGCCGCTACGCCGACCATCTGGTCGCCGTACACGACGGACGGGTTTATGCACAGGGTGCGCCGGGGGATATCATGACTGAAGCGCTGGTGAATAAGGTGTTTAACCTGCAGTGCCGGATTATTGAAGATCCTTTCTTTCGCTCGCCGCTGTGTATTCCTTTTCCCGGGGCGCTACATGCTGACGCCTGAGGAGCAAGCCTTTCTGCAGAAGAATTTCCGCTTACGGCCCCTCGCGGCGGCCGACGCGCGCAGTATGCCGGCAGAATATGTGCTCAATGCGAAACATTGCGATGCCTTTTTACGTCTCGTGATGCCGCTGACAGGCGCACCGGATGTGGCCATAGCCGCCTCGCTGTTTGCAAAACGTCTGGCATTTCTCGCGACGGGCAATGTGCTCTATGCTATGAGCGTGTTTGACAGTGGCCTGACCTTCTCTCTTTCTCGCAGCCGGCTTGAGTATGCTCACGATAACGGGCTATGGACATCGTCGCTCCCGGCAGACACTCTAGTGACATGCTATCTTCCCGGTGAGCGAGATGCCTGGCGTGAAGAAGTCGTGTCAGCGCTTTTCCGCGGGTTTCTTTCTCCGCTCTGGCAAAGTCTGGCCGGAGTGAGCGGACTGCCCATACAGATACTCTGGGAAAATACCGCGATGCGGGTTTTTTCACTTTATCAGGGCCGAATGGACAGGCTCGATGAAATGCAGAACGAGCGCAGGGATGCCGATTTTAACTGGTTGATCGGACAGGCTTCACCTTCTCTCTTTGGCCTGTCCTGGAACCCGCTGCAACGCTTCCGCCGACCTCTCCAGCTAAACGCGGCGGGAAAGCCTGTGCGCTTTCGTCGCACCTGCTGTTTCTATTACAAAGCAACCGACCCTGTCGAATACTGCCTCAACTGCCCGCTCTGCAGGCCAAAATAAGCACCGGACTTTAGCCGAGTGGGAGACGTGCTGGTACTCAATTACTCGCGAACGGCGTCAGGGGCAATCACCAGTGGGCGCCTGTCATGAATATTAACCATGCCCCCTGTGGCTGGGCGACGTCACAATCACAACCCCTTCTCTTCCGTGGTGCTGCCCGGAAAGCTTGGATGTTCACTATTTATCACATCGCTCCACTTCCTGTTCGGACTCCTGCAGTTCGGACATCAGTGACGCCAGATCTATCGTTCCGGCCGCCGGATTGCGGCTTGCCCACCGGGCACATAGCCTGAGCACGCTCAGGCGTATCAGAGCTTCACGCTAGGGCGAGGCACCGTTTTCCGTTATGACGACACCTCTGTTCATGAACGCACGTTTTTTCCAGCTTATGAAGAGGTTCTCCCATGCTGGCATATCACACCGGCTCGCAGTGTCAGGAGAAACATGCGTTTTGTCACTTCAGATACGGACGGATAGAAAACGGGTATGCAGTTGTGTTGGATATCAATCAGGAAAAGATTCCAATGCGGAAGGGCTATAAACGGTGAAGGTCCACCGAGCAGAGCGTGTCTGGCTAAAAGCGCATCCGTTGCTCAGACAGCTGTAAGGTTCTCACACGGAAGGTATGCTGACCTGACTTACATGTTGCACGCCATCAGATTCATGGTGTCCGACAATCTGGTTAGTAGACAGTAGTTAGCTCCAGGAGGTGTTTAGCAATCTTGTTAAAGTTCGAAACAATTGTAACCCGTGACTATCACAGCAATACATAATGTCCACATTCGGTTTGCCGATAACCGAAGCAGTCATTGGATAATCCGGAACATATCATGCTCCTGCATACGTTAAAAAATCTGTTTTCCCTAAGTCGCTCACGTTTATCCGCTTCTGTAGGCGCGCTTGAGCAGGCTATGCCAGTTATTGAGTTCACCCCAGCCGGAATAATCCGGAAGGCCAGCCCGCTTTTTCTTACTACTATGGGCTACCGAGCCGACGAAATAATCGGACACCACCACAGCATGTTTTGTGCCCCTTCGCTAATCAGTACACCTGAATACCGCCATTTCTGGCAGCGCCTTGCGGACGGTGAGAGCTTCAGTGGTAAGTATATGAGGCTGGCAAAGGGCAACCGTCCCGTATGGCTAGAGGCAAGCTACATTCCCGTTGCTGACAGGCGCGGGAGGGTTTTTAAAATCATCAAAATAGCCGCAGACGTTTCCGGGCGCGTACAGTCAGCACTGGAACTGGAGTCACTCGTCAATGCCATCAGCCGCTCTATGGCCGTCATTACGTTCGATCCAGCCGGACTTGTACTTGATGTTAACGAAAACTTCCTTAGCGCCACCGGGTATCAGCGGGAGGAGGTCATCGGTCAGCATCACAGGCTATTTTGTAGCGAATCACTGTATAAAAGTGATGAGTACCGGCAGTTCTGGGAAAAACTGAATCAGGGTGAATTTTTCTCTGGCCAGTTCCCACGACTGAATAGTCGTGGTGCCCCGCTTTGGTTACGTGCCACCTATAATCCGGTATTCAGCCCAGATGGCAAACTGTATAAAATTGTGAAATTTGCTTCAGACGTTACCGGTCAGGTCCTGCGAAATCAGAAAGAGCAGGATGCCGCCGTGCACGCGTGGGATATGGCAGTCCAGACACGGGGAAGTGCCCAGACAGGTGCAGACGTAATCGAGAACAGCATCAGAATGATAGACAGGATTGCCCTTGGGATGAGCTCGGTTTCAGCGGATATATCCCGACTCAACAGTCAGTCTGACAGCATTGACGGTATGGTCGAAACAATCCGAAGCTTTGCCATGCAGACAAGGCTGATTGCCCTGAATGCCGCTATTGAAGCAGCCAGGGCGGGTGCCTCAGGCAGAAGCTTTGCCGTTGTCGCCGCAGAAGTCCGCAACCTTGCAGCAAGCGTCAGTGCTGCCACTGAAGAAATCGAACGGGTCGTGGTGGATAACAACCTGCTGGCCAAAAAAGTACTCTGTGGTATAGAGGGCAGTATGGCAAACACAAAGGACGGCGTGGCGCTCATGCGCGAGGCAGGTGAGGTCATTGCCAGTATTCAGATAAACTCAGAAGGCGTGGAGAAAGCCGTCAGGGATGTGGCACATTCAGTGAAAGAGGGACATGCCTGATGGGCTGACTGATATAAAGGGAAGGTTTAGCGGTGTGGAGGAGCCAGAAACCCCTGGGGCGGCCTTATGTTCATCTGGTCCGATATGCTGCCGGTGCCGGTTACGGGCTCTGCATCAGATATCTGGGGGGCAGCCTGACCATGCTTTTGCAGAACGGGTATATAACACGTTTTATCATGCTCCCCCTAAGTACTGCTGCACTTTCCCGCTGACACACATGCTCTCGGCAGCACCGGAATTTACTCTTTTAAAGGTTTCAGTGCGTGCGACTTTGCCAGTGGAAATCGAGGCTCACGGCCTCCCCGTCCTTCTCCATTATTATCCTTTCTCTGGCACAGACGCCGTTGGGTATGATTTTTTTCCAGTGCCGGTCTGTCAGCTCCGGATATACGGGGATAAAAAACATCCCCGTCAGAAGCCACTGGCGGGATTCAACCCGACTGACTGTCTGAGGTGACAACCAGAGCGGCATGCTGAAACCCAGGGCGCGGGTGTGCGCAATCCGCAGGACACCCTCAGGTGGCGGGAGGGCGGCAAACACGACCGCGGGCAGAGGAGCACGCAGGCAGAGAGAACCGCACCGGTGAAAGCTGTCACCCTCGACCGTAACAGGAGAATCAAGATGTGCCGCAGAGATACCGGCGGCGTAAGACGTCCTCCAGCTAAAGCGGTCCACGCTGTAAATCATGCCGGTGAGATTTTCTTCCCGGACAGCACGGGCGTGCGCGTGTTCAGCAACAGCGCTGCAGAAGGCGCTGAACGCAGATGCTGGCATCTCCCCGAGCGGATAGCGCCGGAAAATGATTTTCCGCTCAGGATGGTTAAGGAGTGACTGTCCGCGGGTCTGTAAAACATTTTTAATGTGTGAGCTCAAACCCGTCACGGGATACCAGCGTCCAGGAAAATCAGGCTGCCGCATCTTCCAGCAGCTGTGGGTGAAATCCATTTTTCGTGACGTAATTTTCCTTATGTTATCCGGGAGCATCCGTGCTCGTTATTCCCGGATGCCCGAATCAGTAATGGCTGAAACGCTACTTTCCGGGGGGAAACGGCCACCTGATAGAACGGAGTGGCCGCGGGCCGGCGCGTAGCCAGTGATGCGTATGCGCAGATGATGGCGTCAGACGCCGCGCCGCAGGCTGAGGCTGCCCCGCAGGGAAATATAGCGGCCCTCGATGCTGCTCCTGAAAAATGCGTCAGCGTCCGCGGCCGCGCAGAACGCCTGATACACCTTTGCCGGCACCGCGAGCCAGCGACGGCACGCGCCGTTCCGGTACTCCAGTTCCAGTACGCCGCTGGTCGGATCGTAACCCGCGCTGCGAAACAGGTGAGACGTGACTTCATGCCTGTTCATACTGTGGTTCCTGTCCTGGCGATCGCGCACGTGGACGCCGTCCAAAAAAGTGGGGTGCCGCCGGGCGGCTCCCCGTTCAGGGAATAAAAAAAACGATTTATTATTCTGACTACGCAGGTATTATCGGCCGCCCGCCCTGAAACCTGAGCCGGCGCGCATGTTCACTCTAGTCTGTGACCTCCGTGACCATTTCTGTTCAGGTCTCACGCTGCCCGGAACCCGTCCGCGAGGAGGAGGTGCAGATGTTCATCGGCACTTCTGGCCGCTTCCCGGCGCCAGCCCGATCGCTGCAGCAGCTTATCGAGCGCGTAAAGCTCGCCGGTGATGCGCGCGGGCAGGGGTATGCGCTGGCGGCCGTGCTCGTCAAAGCCGGCGTCGAGCGCGTGACGGTTCAGGTAAATGCCCGATACCGAAGGGCTCAGGCGAAGCTGCCGGCGGCCGCGCCATTCACTCTCTGCCAGCACCATGTAAATCCATCCGGTCAGTTTCACCGCGTGCAGGGCGTGCTGCAACCGGAACAGGTCGTTCTGCCCCTGCAGGTTGCCGTTGCCGGCGCGCCACAGATAGTCGAGCTTGCCGGGCAGGTCGGCACGCAGTCCCTTCACCCGCCCTTCTTTCAGCAGCCAGCTGATGTCGCTGGCAAGCTCCCGGGGAAAACGCCGCTGCTTCTCGGCGGTAGCCAGCCAGCGAGTCAGAAAGAGGTTGTCCTGCGCGGGGGAGGTCGCGACCCCGTCGCGGCGGGCAGTGTGCAATGCAATCAACCCGCACCAGGCCAGGTGACTGACGTTCAGATTGTCGTTATCCATAAGAGGCATCCTTCATGCAGGACCACAAAAAAGATTGGCACTGAAATGCGGTATCTTATGACACCATCCCTGCCCGGAGTAGTCTGTTTAGTCTGCACCCGATTCAGCTGTGAAGTCTGACTTCATCCGGGTCGTCGCCCCGGAGCTGTTCAATCGCGAAAATCAGCGAGGGATTACAGACTTCATTTTCCTTTTCGCTGGCTTTTACGAGCTTGACCAGCTCCCGGATCAATCGATTACGATCGGTCTGCTGGCCCCGGTCGGCCAGATTCAGGCAAATCATGCCGGTAATCCGGCAAGCCTCCCAGTAGAGGGATTCTGTCAGTTCATCTTCTGAGTCTTTCATCCGCGTTTCTTCCGTTTGAATCTGATGCATATGAGCATACTGGCGTAGGCAGAGCCTGCTATTATCAGCTTACTGAGAATTGTAGCGGCGGTCAGCAGGCTACTGAAGCCGATATTCAGACGGGCGAGCAGTGCTAAGCCTGTGCTGTGAATGCCGCTTTAGCGGCCTGTCAGCAGCTTATCAGTCAGAAGGTCGGAGGTAAAAGAAGCAGCAGGCCTCTTGCTCTGCAGCGACACTTACCCATAGTCACAGCATCCATTTATCTGCCCCTGCAGCTCCGTCCATCCAGTCCGGGCGGTGGTGGCTGGTCAATGGGGGAAAACGCGATACCCGTGCGACGCGGGTCTGCTTAATTTGAAATAACGTTTCCTGCATTTCTGCCGATAAATATGCTGAAAGTTTTTATTATTTTCAGATTTCATAAATTATCAGTCACTTACAATGGCAGGAATTACAGATGACGATTACACAGCGATTGTTGCTCACCTTCTCACTTCTCTCTGCCGCGCTGGTCGCGATGGTCATTGTGGCCGTCATGGTTGCCGGTGGATTTCAGTCCCGCTTTCAGTATGTGCAGGAAAATACCGTTGCGTCATTGCTGGATCTGGGAAAACTGGTAGACGGCAGTAATTCCCTCATTATCTGGCTCTACCGCCACCAGAGCGCAACAGATCCGCGGCGACAGGCTGAAGTCGAAAAGAAAATCGATGAAGCTATAAGTAATATTAAATCACTGAACAACTATTACCTGAATAATGACATATCGAACGAGGAGGACCGGCAGTTGACAGAGAGAGCGTTCTCCACCATCAAACAGGTTGAATCCTCGCTTCCGGAATTTCTTGCTGGCTCACGCGCACAGAATGACGCCATTGCACTGGGGGCGCTCCAGAGCAATAACGGTATTGGCGAAGCCGCCCGCCAGTTGATTGCAGGCTACCAGAAACAGCTCAAACTTAACGTGGACATCGGCAGCACCCTGCGTCAGGAAAATGACCGGACTTATCAGGTGACAGTCTGGAGCTTAATAGGGGGCTCCGCACTGGCCATTGCTATTCTGGCCTTCTTTGCGCTCAAAACGGTTTTCGGTATCCGCGGGCAACTCAACGGCATGCGGCAGACTATGGAAAACGCCAGCCAGCGGCTTGACCTGACGCTCAGGGTCGACGAGTCGCGCCGGGATGAAATCGGCCTGACCGCAAAAGCGTTTAATCATCTTATTGAAAACGTCTCAGCCTCGCTGACGAAGGTGGAGGCCTCTGCACAGTCGGTCAGCACTGCCTCTGCGCAGATAGCAGCCGGTAATGAGGACCTCTCATCACGAACCGAGGAGCAGGCTGCCTCGCTGGAGCAGACGGCGGCAAGCATGTCAGAATTGAGTGAAACCGTGCGTCAGACCGCTGAAAACACTCAGCTTGCCAGCCAGCTGGCGAAGAATGCCCGTGATATTTCAGAGGACAGCGCCGGGCGGGTACGCACGCTTCTGGATACAATGGGTGACATCAGGGGGAGCTCAGCAAAAATCACGGATATTATCGGGCTGATTGAAGGCATTGCATTTCAGACCAACATTCTGGCCCTGAACGCTGCCGTCGAAGCCGCGCGCGCAGGGGAACAGGGCCGCGGCTTCGCGGTGGTGGCGGGAGAGGTCCGTAACCTCGCGCAGCGTTCATCCTCCTCCGCCCGCGAAATCAAGGGGCTGATTGAGTCATCCATGGGCTTTGTCGAAGCCGGAGCGACGCAGGCTGAGGGCGTAGGGGAGAATATGTCCCGCATGAACGATGCCGTGCGGCAGGTCACCGATCTTGTCGATGAGATATCCGTTGCCGCCAGTGAACAGTCTCAGGGTATCGGGCAGGTCCATATTGCCGTGAATCAAATGGATGACGTAACACAACAGAATGCTGCGCTGGTTGAAGAAGCTTCGGCCGCGTCACGTTCGCTGATGGAACAGGCGGCGGCGCTGAACAAGCTGGTGAGTAACTTTACGCTGGTTCCGGACTCGGGCCAGGCAGGCACACTGGACGCTCAGGCTGTCCGGCCGGTACGGAGGGCTGCTTTATTACGCCCCACCCCTGCCGTTGCGTCAGTGGGGGATGATAACTGGAAGAGCTTCTGAGGCAGAATTTACGTTTTATTTGATTTAGGGGGCGGAGGTTACTGATGTTCCTAAACCCGCCGGGACCTGCTTATCAAAAGCGTGTTGCCTGGCAGGTTTATAAAAAATGCCGGCTGCACTCAGGTTTCGGAGCAAGGTGCCGATAACTTTAATGTGCCTCATCAGGGTACACATCTGATACTGCGACTGATTGTGCTGATGGCTTCCTCCCGGAAGCCATTTTTTTATTACGCTGCCTGCACAGTTAATTCCTGTACGGGACCGCCAGCGCCCGGATTCTGAACCCTTTCCCACGATGCTGATCTTAATGTCCGCCTTACAGGCAACACAGAAGAGCAGAACTTAGTGTTCAGAAAAAATTTTGGTCAGATAGGTTGGAAATTCAGGGTACGGGAAAGATCTTCATTACTGAAGACAGAGCGCAGGAAGGCTGAACAGACGTTAAAAAAACAGGGGCGGGTCAGCCCCTGAAAACATCAATGAGATAAACGGACTTACTCGTGTCGTGGAGTGTGGCCATCGGATTAACCACCTTCATGTTATCGGCTATCCGCTGAAAAACTTTAGCCCGGTCTTCTGTGATGCTTACTGTTTTTCATATCGCTCCACGTCCTGTTCGGCCTCCTCCAGCTCGGACATCAGCGCCGCGAGGTCCACCATTCCGGCCGCCGGGTTGCGGCTTGCCCGCCGGTAACGGATCCTGAGCGCGCTCAGGCGTATCAGCGCTTCACGATAGGGCGTGGCACCGTTTTTCATTATGACGTCTCCTCTGTGCATGAAGGCATGGTTTTCCCGCTCCTAAACAGACTTTAGCATGCACGGATATCCCCCCGGCACCCTGTGGTCAGGAGAAGCATGCGCTGTGTCACAAATGTGTCTCCCGCGTTTCAGACAGAGTCGGAGGAATGGCGGGCAGGAAGGATATAAAAAATCTCCCGGGGTATTCAGTCCCGGGAGCAACGCTGGATTTCACATAGCCGGCCTGACGCTGGCTGTGTAAAGCGGACCATGGGTCCTGAGAGGCGAACTGCTGGCGTCACGGACGGCCCTCTGCGTGGCCGGGTGCACAGGCCTACCTTAATGCAACCCTGGAAAAATCATGTCAGGAATTCTCTGGTTCTGCTTATTTTATTCTCACCCGTGCATAAATATATCTCCAGGGTCCAGATTTCGCTGAATTAAGCCCTTGAGCCCACTCTCAGCTGTACAGCACCACCGGACGGCATCAGGATACCCTGAATATCATCAGGAGGTGCTCCATGTCCGCAGCCGCACAATCTGCACCCGTCACGGAACACGTCCTGACGATTTGCCGGCTACCCGCTGGCATTCAAACTGACGCGCCGTTTCGCCTGCTGGTGTCTGCCCGGGAAGCCCCGCCTTTCGCAGGCTCCAGAACCGGGCGCACACTCAGGCTCACCTGGCACCTGCTGTCTGCCCTGCCGCGTGGCGCCCTTCCGGGAACCGTCAGCGCGGTGTTCACCCTTGGCTGGCGCGGCCTGCCGGGACGCGTGGCAATGGCACCCGGCGGCCTGGTGCTGGCCCCGCCGCTGCGCGGATGCGGCATAGGCACCTGGCTTTTGCAGCAGCTTGCCGCATGGGCCGCCACGCTGCCGGCGGCTAACCGGGTTGAGCTTCAGAGCCTTAATCCGTCTGAGCCGTTATCCCCGGTGGAGGAGGCGCGGCAGCGCCGGCTGCGCGAGGGGATTGGCGCTGAGGCACGAAGGGACGACCCGCCGCTGACGGTAGCCGGTCTGCGCCTACACCACCGGTGGGACAGCAGCCTGACAGCCGAAAGCCCGGAGGCGGCCCTGAAGGTCCTGCTCAGCCAGGCACCCGGCACCAACTACGAGCTGGCAAACTATGAGCGGCTGACGCTCAGCAGGAACGGCGAGGCCTGTTGTCCTGAAAGCAGTGCCCTACGCAGGGTCGGCCGGGGCCTGCTGTTTCTGGGCTCGCTGCCCTTCCTGCTACTCGATAAGCTGGCGCACCGGCTGATGGGCCGCTGAGGGCACCGTTTCATCAGCTGTCCATCACCGTTATGCTGTCGTCTTCCGCGGCAAGCAGCGCTTCAAACGCCGCTGCGGTCAGGGGCCTGCAGAGCCCGTTGCCCTGCATGATGTCGCACTGGGCGCCTGTCACGAACGCCCGCTGCCCCGCATCCTCCACCCCCTCCGCCGCTACGCTGAGCCCGAGGCTTTTCCCCAGCGCCGCGATGGCCCGGAACATCATCCGCACGCGCATGCTGGTGCCGAGCTCGAGGGTCAGCGACTTGTCAATCTTGAAGCCGCTGACGAAGCCGTGCCGCAGCAGGCTGATTGCGCCCAGCGTCCGACCGTAGTGATCGATAACAAATGCGGCTCCCGTGCGCCGGATGGCCGCAAACTGTGCCGGCATCTCCTCTACGAGCCCCGTCAGCAGCGGCTCGTCAACCTCCAGGTCCACAAAGGCGGCGTCGCCGCCTGCCGACTCGCGCAGCACGCTTTCCAGCCCGGGTCCGGAAAGCTGACGCGGGAACAGGTTAACGCTGACCCGAAGCTCCGGGCAGCGGACCTGCCACTGGCGGACCTGCGACAGTGCGGTGCGGATAATCCATTCACCAAGTGTCACGGACAGCGGGCTTTTCACCAGCATCTCAATAAAATCAGCGGGCAGCAGCAGGCCGCGGGCAGGATGCTGCCAGCGCACCAGTGCCTCGCAGCCTAGCAGGCGGCCGCTGCCGGCGTCATAGCGAGGCTGGTAGTGCAGAATGAACTGCTGCTGGCGCACCGCGGTTTCCAGCTCGCGCTCAAAGCGCCGGCGGCGCTGCTCCGCCGCCAGGAATTCGGGCCGGAACAGGACGCTGCAGCCCTTGCCCGAGGCCTTTGCCCGGTAGAGCGCCAGATCCGCCGCCGACATCACGGCCGACGTGTCCTCTCCGTGTTCAGGAAAGGCGGCAATGCCGGTGCTGGCGCCGACTATCACAGGTGAGCCGTGATAGCTGAAAGGCGTCTGCACGGCGGCAATCAGGCGCTCCGCCGTCAGGCCGGCACCGCTACTTCCGCCCGGCAGCAGGATGATAAACTCGTCGCCGCCGAGCCGGGCGGCGGTAACCGCCCCGGGGCACGCCTGTCGGATCTGCTCCGCCACGTGACAGAGCAGCGCGTCGCCGGCGGCGTGCCCGAGCGTGTCATTGACTTCCTTGAAGCCGTCCAGATCGATCATCAGCAGGGTATAAGGCACGCCGGCCTCCGTCAGCTGCCCCAGTTGCTGCATAAACGCACCGCGGCTGGCCAGCCGCGTCAGCATGTCCAGTGAGGCGAGTTCGCAGAGACGGGCCTCGCTCTCGTGCCGGGCGGTGACGTCGCGGATGATCATCCCCACCAGGCGTTCTCCGCCCTCCCGCCAGCCGGAGAACGATACGTCGGCCGGAAATTCCCGGCCGTCGCGCCTGAGCCCCCATATCTGCAGCGTGCGTGGCTGCGAAATCGCCGCCTCGTCGGCCGTCAGGCGATCCAGCTCGTTGCGGTAGTCGGTCTGGCAGCGCTCGGGAATAAGCCCGGCCACGTACTGGCCCGCCATCTCCTCCGGCCCGTAACCGAACATCGCAGTGGCGGCCGGGTTCCAGAAGGTGATTCCCCGGCACAGGTCGGTGCAGATGATGGCGTCCGGGGAAGTGGCCGAGATGGACTCCAGCCGCTGCTGGCTGGCGTGGCGCAGCAGCTCGAGCCGGTGAACCTCCATCCGGTCCATCACCAGCACAGCAATGTCGGCCAGGTGCTGCCGGTCATCGTCCGTGAGCGGCGGGCGCGGCTGCGTGTCGGTCAGGCACACGGTACCGATATGGTGCCCGTCCGGGGTAGTCAGCGGGATCCCCGCGTAGAAGCGGATGTGCGGGTAGCCATGCACCAGCGGGCTGTCGCAAAAGCGCGGATCGGCCAGGGCGTCGGGCACGCAGAGGATCTCCCCCTGCGCCAGCGTGTGGTCGCAGAAGGCGACGCTGCGGGCGGTGCCGGTGATATTCAGCCCGTAGCGGGATGCAAAAAGCTGCCGCTGGTCATCAATCAGCGAAACGAAGGCGGTGGGTACGCGAAAAAGGCGCGCGGCGAGCGTGGTGAGGCGGTCCAGCGCGTTTTCCGGCAGCGTATCCGCCTGCTGATAGGATGCCAGCGCCGCGAGGCGGGCAACCTCGTTGTCTGATGTCGGGCGTTTCAGGGTCTGTCCCCCCAGAGGTCGAATGAGCTGTGGCCGGCATGACACAGCAAAAAGGGGACACGTTCAATCAGACGGGGCCGCAGAAATACCTGCGGCCCCGCCGCCGGAAGAAAGGTCCGTCAGGCTGCCCCGCCGCCGCGGGCAGGGTCAGGGGTAACAGTGACGCCCGGCTATACCGGCGTCACAAAAACGTCATTTCAGGACCATTCCTGGCCGCGTTCAGCGCTGCAGGGCGGCGCACCGCAGGCAGATCACGCAGTCGGGGTGCCGCAGGCGCGCGGACTGAAGCCCATGCCTGAGCGAGTAAAACGTGCCAATAAAGCGGACTCCGCCGGCCTCAGCCAGTTCGACACACCCCGCGCAATGCACTTCCTGGAGCGCGGTGCGTCCGCGCCGCACCGCGTAGTAGTATTTACCGCTCATGTCCTTATCCTCTTATCGGCCGCGCCCGACTGAACTTCAGCGAGCCGTCAGCGGACAGAGCCTGCTACTTTTTCTTTTGCGGCACAAGGGCATAATGCGGATGACGCCCGGCGAGCAGCAGCAGGAGTTCATACTCCCCCTGGCTGAGGGGGGCGGGATTTTTTGCCGCCTCCTTCATCTGCCAGACGCGCAGGCTGAGCTCAAACCGCTCTGCGGCGGCCTCCTGCGACAGGCCAGCAGCAAGCCTGAGCTCGCGGACGTCGGAACCGACCGCAACGGGCCGGTACAAAAGTTGATTTCCCAGAAGACACTCCTTTCCGACTGGCGGATCACAACGGACCGTCAGAATAAAAATACCGGGGCTCGCCCCAATTCATTACATTATCTTAACATTAACCTTATAGTTCAATGCGTCATGAATTGTCTACGGGATAATTATCAGCAGGCACTTCATTTATTTTTATTCTGCTAAGTCAAATCAGACAAACAGCCTAACGGGCATATTATCCATACGACCAAGAATCCTCTCCTTTTTTTACGAAATCCTGACAGAAGGATTATTCCGGTATTTTCCGGATGATTATTCGCCAGGATAGGCAGGGCTTACCGGTGGCCGTATTTAAGGCGCCGCCACACCCTGTACCGATAAAAAGGATAACCTGATGAAAAACCGTGATTATATCCAGCGGCGGGTACCCGCCGACCTGAGCCGCATAGACATCCGGGAGCAATGGCAGATCACCTTCTGGACGCTGGAGCTGCGCACGACCCAGGAGCGTCTGACCCGGGCCGTGCGGGAGGCGGGCCCGGAAGCCGAGCGCGTTCGGGCGTGGCTGGAGAAAAATCCCCCGCCGCGTACGACGTGTTAATGATGCCAGAAGGCCACCCAGTCGCCTTTGGGTGGCGGGGTAGCCCGTCGTAAGCTGACCGGCGGGGCGGACGCTGCGGCAGCCGTGTAGCCCTCTTTTGCCGGCAGCGTAAACCGGGTAATGGCGCCGCCCAGCGCGGTCGTCTGCCCGCTGAGATTGCCCGCTGTGGCGGTAACTTCCTGCACCAGGGTGGCGTTCTGCTGCGTGACACGGTCAAGCTCCGCGACCGCCAGCGTGACCTGCGCTATGCCTTTGCTCTGCTCTACCGAGGCCAGCGCTATCTGGCCAATCAGCGCGTTGACCCCGACGACGCCGTGCAGCACCTCGCTCATGGTGTCACCGGCGCTGCCGGCGGCTCGGCGGCCGTCGCTGACTCGCGCCACGGTGTCGGCAATCAGCCCCTCAATTTCCTTTGAGGCGGCCGCGCTTCGCTGCGCCAGCGCGCGCACCTCAGTGGCCACGACGGCAAAGCCGCGTCCCTGCTCGCCGGCGCGGGCAGCCTCAACGGCGGCATTGAGTGCCAGAATGTTCGTCTGGAAGGAAATGCCGTTGATGGTCGCGGTGAACTGGCGGATTTTTTCTGAGCCCTCCGCGATGCCGCCAATGGCGTCCACCACGGTCTGCACCAGCTCCGCGCCCCGCTGGGTGGTGCCGGCGGTGCGGGCCGCCAACTCACGCGCCTCGCGGGCGTTTTCGGCGTTGTGGGCAACGGTGGCGGTGATTTCCTCCATGCTGGCCGCGGTCTGCTCCAGCGCGGCGGCCTGGGTAGCGGTCCGGTCAGATAAGTCGGCGTTGCCGGCCGCAATCTCCCCGGCCTCGCGGTCCAGGATCAACGCGTTGTCGCGGATGGCTGCCACCGCGTCCAGCAGGCTGCGCTGCATCTCCCTGACCAGCGGCACCAGTTGCCCGACGCAGTTGCGGCCCAGGTCTTCCGGCTCGCGCGTGAGGTCGCCCTCTGCGATGGTCCTCAGGTGCTCGCGGATTTTCGCCACCGGACGCACGAGGTGCACCACCAGATAGCGGTCGCAGAACGCCATCTGGGCGGCGGCGGCCAGCAGCGCGCTGATGAGAATCACTTCAAGCCGGTGGCGCTCGGCCATCACCGGCACGTCGGCGGCGGCCAGCTGCTGCGTCAGGCTGTCGAGCCGTTCGCGGGCGGCGGCCGGATAAG
>NZ_CAJCKS010000099.1:0-18395 GCF_903970985.1 Pantoea sp. ME81
ACCGCGGCGATATACAGTGCCACCACGCCCACGCCCACTACGGTTGCGTCTGGACGCCACAGCAAGGCGAACAGTGAGAACATCTGCGCCGTGGTTTTCACTTTGCCAATCCAGGAAACCGCCACGCTGCTGCGCTTACCAATCTCCGCCATCCACTCACGTAAGGCTGAGATAATAATTTCGCGCGCAATCATGGTCGCTGCCGGTAAGGTAATCCACCAGGCGTGGAAATACTCGGCGACCAGTACCAACGCAATGGCCACCATCACTTTGTCAGCCACAGGATCCAGGAAAGCGCCAAAACGCGTAGTTTGCTTCCAGCGGCGGGCAAGAAAACCATCAAACCAGTCAGTCACGGCGGCAACGACAAAGATCAATGCAGTGGCAAAAGGTGCCCATTGAAAAGGCAGATAAAATGCCAGCACAAAGAATGGAATCAGTACAACTCGAAACAGGGTAAGACACGTCGGAATGTTAAATTGCATATGCCAGTAACTGTCTGGTGTGAGTAGAATTTAACGTATGTTCCTACAATGCCCCCCCTGTTTCAATGCTAGTGTTTCAGCGAGTAGTAGATTTTTTCCGCCAGCGCGAAGGAAATCCCCGGCACTTTAGCAATCTCATCCACGCTGGCATTCATCAGGGGTTGCAGGCCCCCCATGTACTTAAGCAGCTGTTGACGCCGTTTTGGCCCTACCCCTTCAATGCTTTCCAGCGCGCTGGTGTTCTTCACTTTGGCGCGTTTTTTCCGATGCCCCGAAATTGCATGATTGTGAGAGTCATCACGAATATGTTGAATCACATGCAGTGCAGGCGAGTCTGGCGGCAGCGAAACGCCCTCGCCTTCCGCCTCAAAAAACAGCGTTTCCAGGCCCGCTTTACGGTCAGTGCCTTTTGCCACGCCCAGCAGAATGGGATGATCTTTATCCCAGGGCACATCCAGCTCTGCGAACACCTGTTTCGCCTGTGCCAGCTGGCCTTTACCGCCATCGATGATAATCACATCAGGGATTTTGTCTTCCTCCAGCGCTTTACCATAACGACGGCGTAATACCTGGTTCATCGCGGCGTAATCGTCGCCGGGCGTGATGCCTTCAATGTTATAGCGGCGGTAATCCGAACGCAGCGGTCCATCGCGGTTAAAGACCACACACGAAGCTATCGTCTGCTCACCCATGGTGTGACTGATGTCGAAACACTCCATGCGCTTGATGCTGTCGAGTTCGAGAAAGACGGCCAGCGCCGCTAGTCGCTGCTGAATAGTGGAGTGCTGAGACAGTTTAGTGGTCAAAGCGGTGGCCGCATTGGTGCGCGCCAGTTTAAGGTAGCGAGCCCGATCGCCGCGCGGTTTGCTTTGAATATTGACCTTGCGGCCGGCCAATTCACTCAAGGAATCGGCCAGCAACTCACGCTCGGGCAGACTGAAGTCCAGCAGAATATCAGCTGGCAAAGTGCGTGCTTCGCTGCCCTGCAGATAAAACTGGCCGACAAAGGTTTGCACCACTTCGGTGAGCTCAGTATCGGCAGGCACTTTCGGGAAGTAACTGCGGCTACCCAGCACTTTGCCCTGCCGAATAAACAGTAC
This sequence comes from Pantoea sp. ME81, assembly GCF_903970985.1. NCBI lineage: Bacteria > Pseudomonadati > Pseudomonadota > Gammaproteobacteria > Enterobacterales > Erwiniaceae > Pantoea > Pantoea sp. ME81. Next base: position 1,586 of record NZ_CAJCKS010000099.1, read on the forward strand.
GTGCAGACAAGCCATACCGGCGTCGAATGCCACCCCCATCACGTCAAGGTCATCCCCCTGATTGGAGACAAACTGCTTCTCAGTGACGCGTCGTACCGCCTGAATCTGATCGCGCAGACGCGCCGCTTCTTCGAAGCGCAATCCATAGCTGGCCTCTTCCATGCGTTTGACCAGTTGGTTGATTACTTGATCATCTTTGCCGGCGAGAAACAGCCGCACGTAATCGGTTTGCTGCGCATACTCATCTTCGCTGACCAAACCCGCTACGCACGGCCCAAGGCAACGGCCAATCTGATATTGCAAACAGGGGCGAGAACGGTTGCGATAAACACTGTTTTCACACTGTCGAATCGGGAACACTTTCTGCAACAGCGCCAGGGTTTCACGCACCGCATAGCCATTAGGGAAAGGCCCAAAGTATTCCCCTTTCGCGTGTTTGGCACCACGATGCATCGCCAGTCGCGGATGCGCGTCTGCACTCAGAAATATATAGGGGTAGGATTTATCATCACGCAGCAGCACATTATAGCGAGGCTGATAGAGCTTGATGTAATTGTGTTCAAGCAGCAACGCTTCGGTTTCGGTATGCGTCACCGTCACGTCGATGTTTTGGATGTTACTGACCAGGACTTCGGTTTTTCGGCTGCCCACCTGAGTGCGGAAATAACTGGTCAGGCGCTTTTTGAGGTCTTTCGCTTTACCGACATAGATCACCGTGCCTGTCGCGTCATACATGCGGTAGACGCCGGGCTGACTGGTCACGGTGCTTAGAAAGGCTTTGGAATTGAAAACGTCACTCACTACTGATTAACGGCTCCGCATTATAGAGACCATGTCGAATGGCCAGATGCGTTAACTCTACGTCGCCACTGATGTTCAACTTACTGAACATGCGATAACGGTAACTGTTAACGGTTTTCGGGCTGAGATTAAGCTGCTCGGAAATTTCCGTCACCTTTTGCCCTCGGGTGATCATCAGCATAATCTGCAATTCCCTTTCCGACAAACAGCTAAAGGGCGATTCGGCTTTTTGCGGCTCGATTTGGCTAAGCGCCATTTGCTGCGCAATATCTGATGCGATATAGCGCTGGCCTGAGTGCACCGAACGAATCGCACTCACCACTTCCTGCGGGGCCGCACCTTTGCTCAGATAACCCGCCGCACCGGCTTGCATCACTTTTGCCGGCAGCGGATTTTCGGTATGGATGGTCAGCATAATAATGCGGATGTCAGGATTGAAGCGCACAATTTTTCGCGTGGCTTCCAGACCGCCGATGCCCGGCATATTCATGTCCATCAGCACCACGTCGACCGGATTGCTGCGGCACCATTTCACCGCGTCTTCACCACAAGCCACTTCCCCGGCAATTACCAATCCCTTCATATCTTCCAGTATGCGGCGAATACCGGCGCGTACCAGTTCATGGTCATCAACAAGAAGCAGACTGATCAACGGGACGTACTCCGCAGGTTAGTGAGGGGAAAAATATATTTCAGGAGGGCCATCTTACCGGGTTTGCCGGGGAAAAAACATCTGGCTACGCAGATAAATCTCAAATGAAATGATACACATCAAATTGAGCTCAATCCCAGATATCTTTTGAGTGAAACGCTTAGCATGCAAGAATTAAAATGTGAAATTGTGACTAATATCATTATGTTATAATTTATGCTCCTTTCATTGACCGCTGGGCTTTGCTTAATAAAAATAACTTCAACGCCTGATTTTTCCTGCCTGTTAATAACGCAAACATCCATTTAATGTTGGTTTAATCTCCACCGCTTCGCCTGGGATAAATTCCTCATTCAACCATATGATATACTCTGTTTTTTACACACAGATATTGTGTCTACATTCAGTAACACCACCAAGGAGTCAAAGATGAGTGATGAAGACTTTTCAACATCGCGGGATACCCAGGCATTGGCCGATGAAGTCGCTTGCCTGAAAATGATGGTGACGCTGATTCTGAAAGGGATGGGCCAGGCGGATGCCGGTAAGGTGATCATTAACATGGAGCGCTATGTGCAAAGCGCGTTAGCGGATAAGCCGCAGGCGGAAGTGTTTAGCAACACCATTCGTCAGATTAAAACCGCCTACCGTCAGTAAGCGGTGAAGCCCCGCGCGATGCGCGGGGTGGTCAACTGTGTGACTGCCAGTTCACTGAAACACCCAGTGACGGCAGCACCTCTTCCGGACTAAACCGGCGTGTGCCACGATACTTGTCCGCCAGTGCCGGCTGATGAACCGGAATACGAATGGCAAACAGATTATCCTCAGATTGAATCAACCCGGGTGATAAAGGTTCGTACACGACGTGGTGCTGCTCAAACATTTTTTCCAGCATCGGCGTTGCTGAGCTGATCAGGTACTCCATACCACTGAGTTCCGCCAACTGCACCGCATGCCACAAAATCGTCAGTGGCAGTTCTGCATCCACCTCAAGGCGTGCCGAAAAGCGTGACATTTCCCAGACTTTTTCCTGATCGAACGGCAGCACCATGCCTTCTGGCACTTCTGGTTCATGCCAGGGCAACAAACGTGCACAGCCGCAGATCCCCTGGCGCGCATTCCAGGCGATCATCCAGGTGACATCGGAGCGATCAAAGCGATCATACTCCTGTCCGGGCGTACTTAAGCGCGGCGGGATAGACCAACCTTCACCCCGCGCAAATACGCTATAGCGATACGTTCCTAATTCTGCCAACAGAGAGGACGGCATATCCTTAAGCTGTGTTTGAATTACTTTCATCATGCGCCCCTGACATCCCCATGTTTGCAATGATTTCTTTGCGCCAGCCTGGCAAAGTTCCGGCGCAGGGTAGACAACTGACTAAAGAGTGGGAACTACTAAAATTAGTAGTTGCCTTTTTGCTATATCAGGCCAATTGCCGCCGCATAACACGCAATCTGCGTTTTATTGGAAACATTAAAACGCTTTTGCATATTCTTTTGGTGAAAATTCACCGTATGTTCTGAAATCGCTAAAATCAGTGAAATTTCCGCAGAAGTTTTTCCTTCCGCCGTCCATTTCAAAATTTCCAGTTCGCGTTGACTAAAATCGTTAGATAAAATCGCCATTGAACTATCATTTAGCCGCTCCAGCACGCGCAAACTCAGTTCCGCCAGAAGGTGCAGTTTCACCTCTAGCTGAACGCGTAAGTGTTGAGTCTGACTGTGAAGCGATGATGCTATAGATAATATACCAATGGCACGATTTGGCGCCATTGCCGAACAAGAAAAGCCGCTGTTGAGCCCTGCCGCATTCGCTTCAGCCCATAAATTACCGGCACCGGTAAATAAATCCCGCGTCCATTCCATGCCTCGTCCCGGCCGCTGACAAAGCAACAGCACCGGATCGACAGCATAATAATTTTCGCTTTCATAGCGCTTAACCCAGCTTTCCGGGTAAGTACTGAACAAAAACACGCGCGGCCGGGTAAAAGGCACGGGATGTTGAACCAGGAAAGCGAATGAATCGAAACCCATCGCTTCAATGTGTTTTTGTAATAGCGTTTTTACTTGAATCACTTCCGTCAGCGCCTGAAATTCATTTTCAGTTTCGCCACGCCAGACGAAATAATTATCGGTCGTCATTATTGCCTCAGCGTTGTTTCACGCTTTAACTTGTTATTCGTTCTGATAAACACAAAAAATAAATTAACTAGAGAAAAAATATTGATTGAAATGAGAGCAGCCCGCGGGGTAACAATCATAACCATCCTGTTGTCAATGCGTTACCATTATGGGGAACTGAAAGCAGATACATTTTGCCAACAGCTTCACAACTTTAATCCTCTTTCCTGATTAGAATAGGATTTTTCCGAAGGAGTTTCAATCACCCTATTCATCGAAAATCATCATTAGATTGATAAATTTTTAGCATCGTCATTAACTAAAATCACTCACTTTGAAAGCGGTTACAGAGGGTAATAGCGGTATTTGTGGGACGACGGCTATTCGGTTCATTCTTAATCCCAGTGATTTCTGTGGTGAGCGGTATAACGTGATTTCCGTCACCCTCTTTTCCAGCTACGCTTAGAGGATGTGCGGGGGATGACGCTGTGGACTTTTCAGGGGAAGACGTTGCGCCCTCACCCATACTGGCGCATTGTCATGCGTATTCGAGCATCATAACGGGGCTGACTATGATGAACCAACTGGCATTACCTTTCCTTGTACTGGGCGGTTGTACAGCGCTGATGATCTTAAAAGATCTTTTCCGTCACCCGCATCCGGTGGCCATCATGAATATCATCTGGCCGCTGACCGGCCTCTATATGCCGTTCATCGGATGGTTAGCCTGGTGGTATCTGGGCCGTAAACCTTCACGTCAGGTAAAACTTGCGCTGCTGGTTCCACAAAAAATTCAGAGTAATGCCAGCTGGCAAACAATATTTATTTCCACCTCATTATCTGCCGCGGCCTGTATATTTGGCGACATAATGACCCTACCAATAATCACCTTGCTAAATCAGTTCGCCATTATGCCAACGCTCTGGATGCAGGCAATTATTTGCTTGATAGTTTCTCTGGTGGTGGGTTTATTTTTCCAGTTCCTGGCTATCCGCCAACGTGAAAAACGTTCATTTGGCCGGGCGTTATTATTAGCATTTAAAACCGAAACGTTTCCCCTGCTGATTTATCAATTAGGTATTTTTATCTTTATGGCACTGGCACTAAAATTTGTTCTCAACCAACAAATCAATCCATTGCTGGTGGCTTTCTGGTTTATGTTACAACTGGCCATGATCATCGGTTTTCTATTCTCCTGGCCCGCTAATCATTTCCTGATAAAACGAGGGCTTAATCCCGCCGTCTGACTAACGACAGTATCCGGCGCCGCGTATGCCCAGGTGAAAATGTCCGGCATGCGCGGCGTTGTAATCCGGTCCTAACGCATTACCAAAGGTCGCACAGCCGTTGTGCCATAAAGCGCGAAGCCCTGCAGCCGCATCCTCAGGTTGATGCCAGTTTTTTGCCACCTGCAGCCAGCGTCCATCTGCACGCTGAAACCCAGTCACATCCCATGCATCTGCTGTTGCATGCTCGCTTAAACGCCCCTGCTGGCGATGATAGATATTTCGACAGGCGTAACTGCCGACGTGGGTGATTCGCCGAATCGGGCTGTTGATACCTGCCTGCTGAAGGGCGTGAGTGCTGTTGACGACAAACATTGTGCTGCTCACCGCCATCGGGCAACTGGCAAGAAAACTGCTGCTCAATGTCACTTCACCAAAACCACTCACGCGCAAAGGTTGTTCAATAGGGCAATCACCTTGCAGTGCTGGCACGGCGCGAAATTCTACCCATCCCTGCTGACTGGCTCGATGCATCACCGCCATACAGGCCGCAGGATCGTGACTCAGGCGCTGCAATTTGTAGCGCATCATCCATCCTGGAGGGTCAGTCACCGACAGCGGTGTAAATGGATTCCACTGCGGCGGCAAATGCGTTTTCAGCCACGGCAAACTCCACCAGCCACATAATGCCAACAGAGCAATCGCTAATAATGCGCGCATCACACCTCACGTTTACTCATAAAAAGAAGACGTAAGTGTAGGTGGCAAAATGGAGAGATAACGCAGAAAAGGCTTAATTGCTGAAGATTTACGCAAATTCACCGTGGATTATGCCATGTAAATATTTACTGACAGAGTAAACCCCGCAAAAGGTCACAATTGTAAAAAAACAATTACCGAGAGTTGCAACCTTTCCACTATCTTATGCCACTTGCCCTATCAAACGGCACGTTATCTAACAGCCAGTAGAGCTGACACAACATCAAAACAGGAAAGATATATTTATGGTTGATCAATCCAAAGAGGCGCTTATCGAGGCCGAGCAGCCGGATAAGCTCCAGCGTAATCTGCATAACCGCCATATCCAACTGATTGCCATCGGTGGCGCGATCGGCACCGGGTTGTTTATGGGCTCAGGTAAAACTATCAGCCTGGCCGGCCCCTCGATCATTTTCGTTTATATGATCATCGGCTTTATGCTGTTCTTCGTGATGCGCGCAATGGGCGAATTGCTGCTCTCTAATCTCGAATATAAATCCTTCAGCGATTTTGCCGCCGATTTACTCGGCCCGTGGGCGGGCTATTTTACCGGCTGGACTTACTGGTTCTGTTGGGTGGTGACGGGCATTGCCGATGTGGTGGCCATTAGTGCCTATTTCCAACTCTGGTTCCCCGACTTCTCCATCTGGATGAGTGCACTGCTGTGTATATTTGTGTTCCTGGCACTCAATATCGCGACGGTGAAATTGTTTGGTGAGATGGAGTTCTGGTTCGCGATTATTAAAATCGTGGCGATTGTTGCCCTGATCGTGACTGGCATCGTGCTGGTGAGCATGCATTATCCTTCGCCCAGCGGCAGCGCGGCAGCCCTGAGCAATATCTGGGATCACGGTGGTATGTTCCCGAAAGGATTGAGCGGCTTCTTTGCTGGCTTCCAGATTGCGGTGTTTGCCTTCGTCGGCATTGAGTTAGTCGGCACGGCCGCAGCGGAAACCAAAGATCCGCACAAGGTGCTGCCACGTGCGATTAACGCTATTCCGGTGCGTATCATTATGTTTTACGTTCTGGCACTACTGGTGATCATGGCGGTGACGCCGTGGAATCAGGTCATGCCGGACCGCAGCCCCTTCGTTGAGATGTTTGTGCTGATCGGATTACCCGCCGCCGCCAGCATCGTTAACTTCGTGGTGCTGACTTCTGCTGCATCATCCGCCAACAGTGGCATTTTCTCCACCAGCCGTATGTTGTACGGTTTGGCAGAACAAGGCGTGGCACACAAAGCATTTGGCCGCCTGTCGGCACGCGCGGTTCCCACCACCGGGCTGTTTTTCTCCTGCTTCTGCCTGCTGTGCGGCGTTGCGCTGATTTACCTGATCCCCGATGTGATGACGGTATTCACCATGGTCACCACGGTATCGGCGATTCTGTTTATGTTCGTCTGGACCATCATCCTGTGCAGCTACCTGGCTTACCGCAAACAGCATCCGCAACGTCACGCTGAGTCGAAGTTCAAGATGCCGCTGGGCAAACTGATGTGCTGGGTGTGCATGGCGTTCTTCGCCTTTGTGATTGTCCTGCTGACCTTGCAGGATGATACTCGTCAGGCGTTAATGGTCACGCCGCTGTGGTTCGTCATTCTCACCATGGGCTGGTTGTTACGTCGTCGTAAAGCCTGATAGCCCTGCCGACAAAAAGCCCCGAATGCTCGGGGCTTTTTTTTATAACCTTTCGCGTAATTTATGCCATGCCTGCGCCAGTGAAGGTCGCACAGAAGGCTCCCTTTCTGGTGCCGGTTCGGGAACATGTGCCGATCCCAGATTGAAGGTGAAGGTGTAATTGGGCGCTTCCCCCATCCTTAAATCCGAAATCAAGGTCTCTTCACCCTGCTGGCGCATGGCGTAAAAACCATGGCTGAACCACGCCACTCGCTCGGCATACCAGTCGCCTTTAAACGCATCGAACAATTGCGGGTGGCGCGGATGCCAATGAATTTCCAGTGCTCGATCGGGTGACAACAGTGACCAATAGGCCTCACCGTAACGATCGGGGGTCATAATCACGGTTCGCCACACCAGGGTATTAAATGCCGTTGGCGTCACCAGCACCTGCTGCGGCTTGATGGATTGATCAGTTAAATCACGATCGATATGCTGCGTCGCCACGCCCTGCACCACCATGCTCCAGCCAAGATACAGCGTACTGATCAGCAAACCCGCCTGATTCCAGCGCAGTCCGACTCCATCACGCCGCCATAGCGCCACCCCCAGCGCGATCAGCAACGGCAAGGTATACAAGGGATCGATGATGTACATGCTGCCAATCGCGTAGGGGAAATCGGTAAACGGCAACCCCAGCTGCGTGCCGTACACCGTTGTCAGATCAAGCAACGGATGCGTGATCAGGGCCAGCCAAATTGCCAGACACCAGCCGCGCCAGTGGGAGCGACTGCGTGTTGCACCTGCGATCAGCCAGGCCAGCAGAGGCGCAACTAGCGTGAGCCATATCAGCGCATGACTCTCAGTTCGATGCAGCGTCATATTGCGAATCGCATCGCCATGATCGATAAATACATCCAGATCGGGCAAGGTGCCGGCAATCGCACCCACCAGCGCCGATTGCCATAGCGGCACGCGCTTGCCCATCACCGCGACGGTGACCGCCGCGCCCAACGTCAGTTGTGATAGCGAATCCATGCACTCTCCTGGCTAAAGCGGGATCAACGCACGCGGATCCCTTCAATAATCATGCGCTGTACATTCTCCAGCGTTTGCTCGAAAAATTCCGGGTCACTCAGGGTCTGGCCGGTGATCGCCTCAACCTGTGACGCAAAATCCGCGTAATGTTGCGTGGTGGCCCACAGCAGGAAAAACAGATGCTGCGGCTGCACCCCGGCTAACCGCCCTTCCGCAATCCACTGCTCGATGATCGCCGCCTTCTCATCCACCAGCGCTTTTAAATCCCCGGCCAGTTCACCTTTGAGTAACGGCGCACCCTGGAGCATTTCCAGACAGAACAAGCGCGAGGCCTGCGGGTGATCGCGCGACACCTCCAGCTTAAGACGGATATATTTCCGAATGGCGGTCAGTGGGTCCTGATCGTGGCGTAGTGCGCGCAGTGGAGCCAGCCAGACATCAAGGATCTCCTTCAGAACCGCGATATACAGCACCTCTTTTGAGGGATAGTAGTAAAGCAAATTGGTCTTGGAGACGTCGGCACGCTCTGCCACTTTATCGAGGCTGGTACCGTGAATACCGAACTGCGAGAAGAAGCTTAACGCCGCTTCCAGTATCGCAGCCCGTTTTGCGGCAACGGCACGTGAACGTCGGCCCGGTTGTTTTTCATCGCTTTTCACACTGTTACCTCTTCAATCCTGCCTGTTCGCATCATAACAAAGCCCCTCTTTCCTGCCTAATCGCTCTCCCTGCACCTTTTTTGACCACCGTGCGCATGAAAAACGTGCAAAAAGTTTTGACCAAACGGTCTGATTTAGACCAACCACTCCACTTTCATCCTTCAGTAGTTTTTAACACATTGTTGTGTAAGGCATTTAAAAATGTGGCACAGGCTTTGCAATTTTGTGACTGAGCGCCGCGTGCAGGAAGCAGTGCAGCGCGTAAAGCAATGCCCGTTCAATGCAGAGAGGTTTCACATGAAAATTGGCGTATTTATCCCGATTGGCAACAATGGCTGGCTCATCTCCACCCATGCGCCGCAGTACAAACCGACTTTTGAACTGAATAAAGAGATTGTGCTGAAGGCCGAGCATTATCACTTCGACTTTGCGCTCTCGATGATCAAACTGCGCGGCTTCGGGGGTAAAACCGAATTCTGGGATCACAATCTCGAATCCTTCACATTGATGGCGGGGCTCGCGGCGGTGACCTCAAGGATTGAAATCTATGCCACGGCAGCCACTCTGACGCTGCCCCCAGCAATTGTGGCGCGCATGGCCGCCACCATCGATTCGATTTCCAATGGCCGTTTCGGCGTCAATCTGGTCACCGGCTGGCAGAAACCGGAATACGAACAGATGGGATTGTGGCCGGGTGATGAATACTTCTCCAGCCGTTACCAATACCTCACCGAGTACGTCACCGTGCTGCGCGATTTATGGGGCACCGGTCAGAGTGACTTCAAGGGTGAATTTTTCACCATGAACGACTGCCGCGTGAGCCCGCAACCGCAGAAACCGATGAAGGTGATCTGCGCCGGTCAGAGCGATGCCGGCATGGCATTCTCCGCGCAGCATGCCGATTACAACTTCTGTTTCGGTAAAGGGGTCAACACGCCTACCGCCTTCGCCCCGACCGCCAGCCGCATGAAAGTCGCAGCAGATAAAGCCGGACGGGATGTCGGTTCCTATGTGCTGTTTATGATCATTGCTGCCGAAAGCGACGAAGCCGCACGCGCCAAATGGGAGCATTACAAAGCGGGTGCTGATGAAGAAGCGCTTGCCTGGCTCACCACACAAAGTCAGCAGGATACCAAGTCCGGCAGCGACACCAACGTGCGTCAGATGGCCGATCCCACCTCAGCCGTGAACATCAATATGGGCACCTTAGTGGGTTCATACGCCAATGTGGCACGAATGTTGGATGAAGTCGCTGAGGTTGACGGCACACAGGGCGTACTTCTGACCTTCGATGACTTCCTGCAAGGCATTGAAGATTTCGGTGAGCGTATCCAGCCATTAATGCAGTGTCGTCAAAACGTTATCACTTCGCAGAAGGAGGTTGCCTGATGAGTATCGTGACTTGCGCCCATACGTCGAGTTTGCCCAATATCACCCTGCCCGCCCGACCAGAAGCGATTGCACTGCCGCCGACGCAAAGCGCCTTGATCGTCGTCGATATGCAGAATGCCTATGCCACCGAAGGGGGTTATCTGGATCTTGCTGGCTTTGATGTCTCCGCCACAAAACCAGTGATCGCCAAAATTCATCAGGCGGTAACCGCGGCGCGCGCCGCTGGCATGCAGATTATCTGGTTCCAGAACGGCTGGGATGACCAGTACGTTGAAGCGGGTGATGCCGGCTCGCCTAACTTCCATAAATCGAATGCACTGAAAACCATGCGTAAGCGCCCGGAGTTACAGGGCACGCTGCTGTCGAAAGGCGGCTGGGATTATGCGCTGGTGGATGAACTGGTGCCGCAGGCAGGAGACATCGTGCTGCCCAAACCGCGCTACAGTGGCTTCTTCAATACGCCACTCGATAGCATGCTGCGCAGCCGCGGTATCCGCCACCTGGTGTTCACCGGCATTGCCACCAACGTGTGCGTTGAGTCGACACTGCGCGATGGCTTCTTCCTCGAATATTTTGGCGTGGTGCTGGAAGACGCCACTTATCAGGCCGGACCGGCATTTGCCCAACAAGCGGCGATTTTCAACATCGAAACCTTCTTTGGCTGGGTTAGCGACACGGACACTTTTTGTGAAGCTCTGAAAGCTTAGGGTCCATCTCACCTGCAAAACCATAACGATAAGGAACTGCGACGATGCCTAAAAGTGTGATTATTCCTGCCGGCAGCGGCACCCCGATTGCGCCCTTTGTGCCAGGAACCCTGGCCGATGGCGTGGTGTACGTGTCAGGCACGCTACCGTTCGATGCCAGTAACAATGTCGTCCACGTCGGCGATGCCGCGGCACAAACCCGACACGTACTGGAAACCATCAAAAAGGTGATCGAGACCGCCGGTGGCAGCATGAGTGACGTCACTTTCAACTCTATTTTCCTCACCGACTGGAGCCATTACGCCGCGATTAACCAGGTCTACGCCGAGTATTTCCCCGGCGACAAACCCGCGCGCTTTTGCATTCAGTGTGGATTGGTTAAACCAGATGCGCTGATTGAAATTGCCAGCGTCGCGCACATCGGGCCGCAGGAGGCGTAATGCACCTTGAGATTCATGGTTTAACCGCTGCCGACGCGCCAACACTGGTGCTGTCGTCCGGCCTGGGTGGCGTGGCGGGCTTTTGGCAACCCCAGCTTGCGGCGCTCGCTCCCCATTATCGCGTGGTGACTTACGATCAGCGCGGTACCGGTCGCAGTGCCGATACGCTGCCTGAAGGCTACAGCATGGCGATGATGGCCGCCGAACTGGCTGAGTTACTGGCGCAACATGACATTCACCATTACGACATTATTGGCCACGCGCTGGGTGGCCTGATTGGCCTGCAGCTGGCGCTGGATTATCCCGATCGTGTCGGCCGCGTCGTGGTGATTAATGGCTGGCTCTCGTTGGATCCTCATACGCAACGCTGCTTCCAGGTGCGGCAGGATCTCCTGCTCAACGTGGGCGTTGAAGCCTTCGTGCGCGCGCAGCCACTGTTCCTCTATCCGGCTGAATGGCTGGCGCGCCATCAAGCGCGCATCACGGCTGAAGATGCTCATCACGTGGCTCATTTTCAGGGTATGGAGAATCTGCTGCGTCGATTACATGCATTAATGAACTGTGATTTCCGTCCGCATGCGGCGCGGATTCAGCAACCGGTGTTAGCCATTTGTAGCCAGGACGATCTGCTGGTGCCGTGGAGCTGCTCTCCACAACTGGCCCAGGCGCTGCCGAATGGCAGTCTGATTGATATGCCGTGGGGCGGGCATGCGATGAGCGTGACCGATGCCGATAAGTTTAACGCTCTGCTGCTGGGGTGGCTGGCCGAAACGGCTGCACCTGCACAGCGCGCCGCCAGTTGAACAGAGGAGTGAAACCATGAGTGTGCATGAACTGCCGCTGCTGCCGAATGTAGATCGCGATACTTTCCGCCATGCCATGGCACGACTGGGCGCGGCGGTCAATATCATCACCACCGACGGTCCGGCTGGTCGCGCCGGATTCACTGCCTCAGCCGTCTGCAGCGTGACGGATACGCCGCCCACTTTGCTGGTGTGTCTGAATCGTTCGGCCTCAGTCTGGCCGACCTTTCGGGACAATGGCTATCTGTGCGTCAACACCCTGGCGGCCGGTCATGAAGATCTCTCGACACTGTTTGGCGGTAAAACGCCGATGGATCAGCGTTTTGCTGCGGCTAACTGGCACACGCTGGCCAGCGGTTCACCGCTGCTGGAGGGTGCCACCGTGTCGTTCGATTGCAAAATCACCCAGGTGGTCAGTGTTGGCACACACGACGTTTTGATGTGTGAAGCACTTGCGCTGGTACGTAACGATGATTCCCATGGCCTGGCGTGGTTTGACCGTGGATATCATCACCTTTTACGGCAGGACGCCCGCTAACGCCGCTCTGCGCGGTCCGGTTCCACCGATATCCTGGAGAAAACGATGGCGAATTCCTGGTTCCCCCGCTGGCAGAAAAAGTCAGCCATGACCGAAGATGGGCTGATTGCACCGGATGAAACCCTGCCGTTCGGGCAGACGTTTGTCATGGGCCTGCAGCATGCTGTAGCAATGTTTGGCGCGACGGTGCTAATGCCGTTGTTGATGGGACTCGACCCCAACCTGGCGATTCTGGTTTCCGGTATCGGCACGCTGCTGTTCTTTGTGGTCACTGGCGGACGCGTGCCGAGTTATCTCGGATCCAGTGCCGCCTTTGTCGGGGTGATTATCGCGGTGACCGGATTCAACGGCCAGGGACTGAACCCCAATCTGGCCCTCGCGTTGGGCGGAGTCATCGCGTGTGGCGCACTCTATACACTGATTGGCTTGATCGTAATGAAAGTCGGCACGGGCTGGATTGAACGCCTGATGCCACCCGTCGTCACCGGTGCGGTGGTGATGGCGATTGGCCTGAATCTGGCTCCGATCGCCGTGCACGGTGTATCTGCATCGATGTTTGACAGCTGGATGGCGGTGATGACGGTGTTATGCATTGGCGTGGTTGCAGTCTTCACACGCGGGTTAGTTCAGCGCTTACTGATTCTGGTTGGCCTGATTGTCGCCTGGGCGATCTACGCCTTGCTCACCAATGTATTTGGCCTCGGTAAGCCAGTCGATTTTAGCGGTGTCGCCAGTGCGCCCTGGTTTGGGTTACCGCACACCACCGCGCCGGTGTTTGATATGCAGGCGATAGTGATGATTGCCCCTGTCGCCATCATACTGGTGGCTGAAAATCTTGGGCATATTAAAGCCGTCGCCGGTATGACGGGACGCAATCTGGATCCCTGGATGGGACGCGCGTTTGTCGGTGATGGCCTTGCCACCATGTTGTCAGGATCAATGGGTGGCAGCGGTGTAACGACGTACGCCGAGAATATCGGCGTAATGGCGGTGACCAAAGTCTATTCGACACTGGCGTTTGTCGCGGCCGCAGTCATTGCGCTGATACTCGGTTTCTCACCGAAGTTTGGTGCCTTGATTCATACTATTCCCGGCCCGGTGATTGGCGGCGCGTCAATTGTGGTATTCGGTTTAATTGCCGTGGCAGGTGCGCGGATCTGGGTGCAAAACAACGTTGATTTCAGTCAGAACGGCAATTTGATCATGGTGGCCACCACGTTAGTGCTGGGTGCTGGCGATTTTGCTTTAAAGATCGGCAGTTTTACCATTGGCGGAATTGGCACCGCGACCTTCGGTGCCATTATTCTTAATGCCATTCTTAAACGTCGTGGCGCCGCGCTGGCAAGCCAGGCGGCACGACAACATCCTTAAGGCTCCAGCGGTGCCTGCTCAGGCACCGCTTTCTTGCGGCGAAGTCGTAACTCGCTGACAATGACCCCACAGACGATCAGCGCACCACCCAACAGGGCGGCGGCCGGTAAACGTTCACCTGCAATACGTCCTACTACCCCTGCCCAGACCGGTTCACCCGCGTAAATCACTGTGGCACGTGTTGGTGACACGCTGCGCTGTGCCCAGTTCATTGTCACCTGAATCAGTGCACTGGCCGCACCCAGACCCAGCGCACTCAACAGCAATGGCGTTGAGATCGTTGGGATCGATTCGCCATTAGGGATCATAAAGACAAAAGCGCAAGCCGATGCGACCATCAGTTGGATCAGCGTCACGCGACGCACATCAACCTGGCCTGCAAAGCGACTGATCAGAATAATTTCAGCCGCGATCGCCAGTGTACTGAGTAACGTCGCTATCTCGCCCGCGTTCAACGTCAGGCTACCGTCTTGTGGCCCGGCCACCAGCACTAAACCGGTAAACGCCAGCATAATGCCAATCCATGCCATTAACCCTGGCGGACGGCGCAGAAATACCCATTGCAGTAACGGTACCACCGGAACATACAGCGCGGTCAAAAACGCCGACTGGCTGCTGGAGATGGTTTGCATCCCCCAGGTTTGTAAGCCGTAGCCACCCGCAATCGACAGGCCAATCAGCGCACCGGCTTTCACTTCGAGCCATGTCATGTGCCTCAGATAACGGCGGAAGAAAAAGGCCAGCAATAATGATGCCGTGGCAAAGCGCAGCCCCACAAAGAAAAAGGGACCGGAATGTGCCATCGCCCGGTGTACCACCAAAAAGGTGCCACCCCAAACCATGGTAATGAAGATGAGAACGAGTTCCTGACGCGTAATACGCAGGCTGAGACGGGAGTTTGAAGCAGACATAACGCACCAAAATAATCGATTGGCGATCATTTTTGCCTGGTCAGGAGGGGAAAAGCAATCTTTGTTACCGCCGGGCGAACCCGGCGGAGGGGGGAATCAAACACAATCACATTACTTCTTGCTGCGACTGCGTCCCCCTTTTTCACCTGCTTCGGAAGCGCGTTGCGGGTCGTTCCTGAAATTACCGCCGCTATTTTTTCCGCCTTTACGACCGGCTTCCGCGGCTCTCTCGCGATCTTCCGCGAAATTGCCTGATCCTCCACGATGTTGTGCCATCATTTCCTCCAGGGATTGAGCATCTGTGGTTAGGCCTTTTCATCCAATGTGGTGAAAAGCAAGGCGGCGGAGTATTCGCGCCACCTGATAAAAGGATAGCCAGGCCAGTCTGATATTCGGCTAATATTCATACTTTGAAACATATAATTCACTTATTTTTCCATCATAAACCAGATTAACATCCAGCTTACAAGCGGTTAGCCCGGTAAAAAGCGCAGCGCTAGACGTATCCATCTATCCTCCCTTCCGGCACCTTACGCAGTCTCTTCTATACTTCTGAATACTCATCACCCTCAGCAGGATAGAAAACCATGGCAAAAGTTTTGGTGCTTTATTACTCAATGTATGGACATATCGAAACCATGGCGCAAGCCGTGGCTGAAGGCGCAAAGAGTGTGAGCGGTGCGGAAGTCACCATTCTTCGTGTACCGGAAAGCATGGATGCGGAGAGATTTGCGCAGGTGGGCGGCAAGGTGAATCAGGCGGCGGCTGAAGCAAAACCTGAAGATTTAACCCAGTACGACGCCATCATCGTGGGTACGCCAACCCGCTTTGGCAATATGGCCGGTCAGATGCGTAATTTCTGGGATCGCACCGGCGGATTATGGGCCTCAGGCGCGCTGTACGGCAAACTCGCCAGTGTATTCGCCTCTACCGGCACCGGTGGCGGTCAGGAACAAACCATCACCTCTGTGTGGACCACCCTCGCCCATCACGGCATGGTTATCGTGCCTATTGGTTATGGCACCAAAGAACTTTTCGATATTTCTCAGGTACGCGGCGGCACGCCTTATGGCGCCACCACCATTGCGGGCGGTGACGGGTCACGCCAACCGTCAGCAGAAGAACTGGGAATTGCCCGCTATCAGGGCCAATACGTCGCCGGACTGGCGGTAAAACTGCAAGGATAAATCCACAACAGGAGACCTTTATGGCCACAGAACAGTCGAAAGCTCACCACGTGGGCGAATGGGCCACGCTGCGCCACACCTCACCTGAAATTGCTGAAGCCATATTTGAGGTAGCAAATTACGATGAACGACTCGCGGAAGAAATCTGGCGTCAGCAAGGTAGCGACGATGTGCTGCTCCGCGCCTTTGATAAGACCGACCAGGACGTTCTGACGTGGGACGATAAGACGGTCGAGCGTAAAAACGTTTAACACGCAGGCGGGCATGTCCCGCCTTTGTCATTTTTACTGCCAAGGAGCCCTTTATGTCAGCCTATCAAAGCATCAACCCGGCCAATAATCAGTTGCTGAAATCCTGGCCTAATCACGATGACACCTTCATGCAGCAGGCACTCAGCGCGGCTGACGAACTCTACCACTCTACGTGGTGTAAAGGCGATATGCAGCCACGCCT
The DNA here is from genome assembly GCF_903970985.1 of Pantoea sp. ME81. Lineage (NCBI taxonomy): Bacteria > Pseudomonadati > Pseudomonadota > Gammaproteobacteria > Enterobacterales > Erwiniaceae > Pantoea > Pantoea sp. ME81. Next base: position 18,263 of record NZ_CAJCKS010000099.1, read on the forward strand.
GCAGGTGCTGCACCGACTGGCCGATTTGATTGATCAGCGCGTTGACGAATTAGCTGAGATTGCCAGTCGTGAGATGGGCAAGTTAATCGGGCAGAGCCGGGGGGAAGTAAAAATCTGCGCACAGATCGCTCGG
>NZ_CAJCKS010000100.1:0-18358 GCF_903970985.1 Pantoea sp. ME81
GTTTCTGGACGGTAACGGACGTATCGGACGCCTGTTAATCGCGATGTTGCTGGAAGAATGGAAACTGCTTAATGAACCATTGCTGTATGTTTCAGGCTATCTGAAGCAGCATCAGAGATACTACTATCAGTGCCTTACCGAGATACGTTCCAGCGGTAACTGGGAGCAGTGGATTGCTTTTTTCCTGGAAGCCGTGACTATCTCCGCTGAAGAAGTACAGCAGGGCATCATCAGAATTGCGACCCTCTTTGCGGATGACAGAAAAAAGATCCTGTCTCTAAAATCCACATCGGTACACAGTATACGTTTGTTTGAATTTTTACCGACGATGCCGAAGCTGACTGTTGACCGGGCCGTTGAACTGCTGGAGGTGACGTACCCGACAGCCAATACTGCGGTGAAAAGTCTGGTTGAGGCGGGCGTACTGGTTGAAACGTCCGGCAGGCCACGACACCGGAGTTACGAGTACAGGCGGTATGTCGAACTTTTACGGGAATAACAGGATTAATTGCCCGACATGACCCGCTTTCAGGCGAATTATCCATCGTCTTCCATCAGCGAAACCATAGCTCCCTTATGCGCCTCGACCATGCGTATATATCGCATCACCGTCTGGGTCTGGGTCCAGGTTCCTTCCTGCATGATCTGTGCGATTGATACGCCTTTTCTGGCCATATCCTGCGCGGCACCAACGCGTGCACTGTGGCCACTCCAGCTGGAATAGCGCCCTTTGTTGGTTTTAGGCCGCGACTGTTCACCTGCATGATGCCTCGCCCGGCGCCAGATATCTTCCAGACACGGGGCACTCATCGGCTCAGTTGCAATCGCGGTGATCTTATTTGACCTGTGAACGGGGCAGAACAGCACGGCGTCGGGTTCGCCTGCAATGCCCGCTGCATTTATCCACTGCATCAGGCGTTCAGATGAACGTACGCTGAGCGCTTTGACGATGCCACCCGACTGGAGGATGGTTTTCGTCCAGGCCACGTCGAGGATGATGCGCCCGTCTGCCGCGCGTGAGATGTCCCGCACCCGCAGGCGTGATAATTCACTCATGCGCAGCAACGTGCCGTAGGCCACGTGCATAAAGGCGAGGTCACGCAGATGCTGAAGCCTGGGGGAATTATTCCAGGCCGCATCCAGACGGTTCAGATCCGGCCGGCAGAAAGGTACCGCCTGACCGGTGCGCTCTCCCGAGACAACCGCCGTACGGTTGATCTTCTTTCTGGCGCGCACAACGTCGGGCGAAACCGTCGGAGGGACCAGTCCGGCGTTACGGTGTAACATTGCAATCAGCGCGGCGTGCACCGATATGGTTGAGGTTGCCCGGCCAATAGCCTGGAGATGGAAAAGGTAATCCTGCATGTCCTCCGGATACATGGGCAGGAACGAGCGCCGGTTGTCCTGCGACCAGCGCCAGCAGATCCGCATCACGCTCAGCAGCTGCCGCCACGTATTGGGCGAAAAGGCCTCGCGGTGCCGCACGAACGCGGCCAGCTTTGCGGTGAGATCGTCATCAGCGCCGCCGCTGAAGGCCACACAGTTAAAACCGGAGAGTTCGCTCATATTTGCTCAGTATTTGCCCGCATATCAGACGGCAACGCTACGTGAATTCTGAAGAAAGAGCAGGGCAGTTGCCCGTCAGATTTTACGTAGCGCTGCCGGAGTTTTAACCACCTGCGCTCAGGTTCCCGGTCAGCAGTACGGAGTCTAGGTCTCGCCGTTGCGTATAAATGGCCGGAAAGGTCAGGATCCGGCCCGGATCCGCATGATACAGGGGTTTTGTGCGTTTGTCTGGCCTTATATAACTTTTATTATATAAGGTTGAGACTGGTAGTAAGCCCCGCACAGTAGGTAAATGCTATCCCCCCCAGTTCATAAAATGCTTATTATATGAAGTTAGTGATCTTGCAAGGATTATTTTTAGTAAGCCCGAGCTCAAGTGGTGAAGAGAAAGCGCCACTAGGATATACCGGATTGACATATACAACTAAAAACACTGTGTCAAGAAGAATAATTATTTTACGGCAGCACTGCTTTGCGGAAGTTTCTGCAATTCACAGGCTGAATCCGCATAAATAAATGCCGGTCGGCGCGGCGCTCTGGCGTGCAGAATCACGTAAAACACAACATGTGGTGGTAAGGGGCAGTTGATGAGGCACTACATGTAGTGCAGAGGGGGAAGGGGCAGGGCGTGCGGAAGAAAACCACTTCTTCCGCAAGGGTGAATAAACAGTGTGAAGTGACGAGACGTAATTACTCCTCGTCTTCCTCCCATATACCACGGGGCTTGGATATCTGCTCATCATGGCAGAAAAGGCAGACGTAACGATTGCGCTTGCGATTGTACTGCACAGTTCCAAGCGCAGACTCGATAAATTTCCCGTCAAAATTCCAGCTTTTTTCCATGACTGATACACATTTCTTGCAATAGAAACTTTCTTTCTTATTTTCATCTTCAGGATGGTTTTTAGTATAACCAAAATATTCACGCGCTGATTCTTCGGAGCATGCCGAAATAGCCGCGGAAAACTCGTAGTGAGTCTGAAGCATTTCCCACACAATACCAGAGAATTCTTCCTCATCTTCCTGGTGATAACTGATGCCGCCAGAGGAATGCGCCGCTTTATATTGATACCTGTGCCAAATCCAGTGCGCAGAATCAGAATTAAGATTAATATGAGCAAAAACGACTGAAGTGAAAATTAATTCGGGTGATATGTCCGTTTTCATATCAACCGTATGCATAAATCTGTTCCTGAGAATACGCATATCTCTGAACCAGTCGGTAAATTTTACCGGAAATTTTACGGGGGAAAATGTGTCGTGAACTTTTATGAGATCCTGCGCATCAAGCGTATGAAATTCAGAGAACGAAATATTTCCATCACTATCTGCCTTTGGCGTATTACGGGTTGCATTCACTATAAGAAGATAGGGGGAAATATCAACAATAAGACCTTTAATTCTGAATTCCACCGACTGAAGTATTAAGGTGAATGCAGTAATTAATTTGGGGCGCGCAAATAACCAGTAGTGTTCGAGGTTTCTGATTTCATCGTCGGTGAAATGTTCTGATTCGCTGTAAAATCCGTTCCAGATATCTATCTCTCTGTATTCATATGCCAAATCAGCAATTTTTTCCCACGCTTCATTGACCATATGGTCAGCCATAGAATAAAAATCACTTTTCGTAGGGATATCTGTAATCACGTTTAAAACTCCGAAATCAAGGTCATGTGAAGTTTAGGTGAAAAATTAAATGGTATCCAACTACGATTGTTCATCATAATAAGGAGTATCAAAAATATTAACGGACAGATCAACAGTATGCCCTGACAGGCCGGAAATTTTTTCCAGTAGAGCCTCTGGCGTATCGGGGTCGAACTCAACGTAATAACCGACAAGCATGTCATCATTAGTCGTTTGTTCATGAACCTCAAACAAGCCTTGGATTTCATCCAGTTCATCATATTTGAGATTTATTGCATGGGCTATCAGGCGCGTGCGCATGGTTTCATCTTCAGGGTCGTGAGTTTCGCGTGGCAGGGCGGTTAATTCGGCCTTAACTATGCCCTTATCCTTCCAGTTACGCAGATACCCTGACCACAGGTTTGCGCGAAGATTTGAATCTTCATTAAAACGTTTGGCTTCCCAGTGGATCACTTCTCGTTTACCGCTGTTATAGTAGAGTGCAACTTCAGCATGCCCACTGGCGATGAAGGCTGCTTTAAATTCCTTATCATCTTCAGGGCAAAATGAGAGTTCAGGTCTGGTATGGCTGTTCCCTTCGGCAAAGTTCAGAAGTCGCGATATGACCTGCTCAGGGGTGTCAAAGCCCGTGGCGTGCTGTTCCAGGCGTTTGTAAACTGCATCAGAAAGACTAATCTGCGGCATCATAATTACCTTCATAAATGATATAAATTTAATCATATATGATAAAATCAATGAGTCAAGCACAGATGCTTGTACTGGATGGCAATCGATGGCCTGGCTTGTTACCATCCTTAAGAAGAAGTACAAAAATAATGTCAGTACACACCGCAGACTAACAAGACTGCTATCATTACAAAGCAAGGGCTAGAGTATGAGTGTTAAACAAAATAAACAAAACAAAGATGCCTGGTTCAACTCGGTGGTTATGAATGCAATTTACTTCCTGAACAGTTCGGTGAGCAATCTTGATGCTTCACCAAGAGCGGCAATTATAGAGTTGTATACCGCAATTGAGCTAATTTTCAAAGCAAGACTCATGAAAGAGCACTGGTCTCTTGTTATCACGAAACCAGAAAGTGCTAATCTGACGAAATTTGAAAATGGAGATTTCAAGTCTGTCTATTTGTCAGAGTCTGAACAGCGACTTAAAAATATCTGCAATGAAAGTTTTAAAACTGAGGCAATGAATAACTTCAAAGCATTGGGAGAACACAGAAATCAGATTGTTCATTTCGCCCACACTGATTTTAATGGTTCTAATCAGAAGTTAATAATTGAACACTGGTCTTCGTGGTTTTACCTGAGAGACCTGTTGATAAATCAGTGGTCTCCAATTTTTAAAGACTTTACAGCGCAATTCGACGTGCTTCATGAAAACATTTTGAAGCGTAAAGAGTTCTTGCAAGCAAAGTTTGACGAAATTAAAAGCGACATCGATTTAAGAAAATCCAATGGAGATGTGTTCAAGACCTGTACATCATGTGGTCTGAATAGTGCGGTCATTACGCATAGTCATTTTTGGGGAGATGATTTTTATTGTCTTGTTTGTGAAGTCAAAGATAACTTCCCTAAAGAAATTAACACTGAAATACCCTGTGAAAAATGCAGTTCGCCACTCGCGTATTTCCTCAATGCCTCACATGAATGTAAGGTATGTCAGCATATCTGCACTGATGAATATGCTCTTTCTAAATACACTGAAATATATCGAGCTGATTTTGAGGAGGGTGATGATTCCGTAGACGACGTATATCCGGTCGCTTATTGTCATAGCTGCGAATCCGATACTCCATCTGTAGTTGAAGTTGATAACCTCTCCGTTTGCGTTTTCTGCGAAGAACGAGGGTGGGCCATAATGCATTGTGATCGCTGTGGTCACTACGTCACAGGAGATCCCAAAATGATTGAGTATATCGGTTGCTATGTTTGCGAAGACGAGGCCAGACAGGAAATTTTGGCAGAGGTGGCTGCCTTCCAGCCTCAATGATAAAGAAAGATGCTAAATGTCTGCGGAAGAATACCGCTTTCTCCGTAAGATGGAGCGCGTGTCATAAGGAAGGCTTCACGCGCAACAGAACCTAAAAATCATTCTTCAGGCGATTCACTATCCATTTCCTTAAGGAGTTGATGGATGGCTTCTTCTTCCTGAGATGCAGCTATTTTATTCGTAATCTTGTCAAATAAGAATTGATAAGTATTCAGTGAATTTCTTAACTTTTCCTTTTTTAATTCAAGTCCATCAAGCTCAGAGTCATCAAAAGGTATAACTGTTTGCGTGACCAGTGAATCATATTCACGACTGTATTTATGGAGTCTATCCCTAATAGTATAATATAAACCATTCATTTCTTCTTTGGAGTTATCATCTGACAATAATTTATTAATGTAACCTGGATTGCGCTGTAAAAAAGATAATTTCTTCTGAATGCTCCATGTATATTTCTTGCGCTCTTCGTTTTGGCTGGCACTGGCTAACTCATCTATAGCAGACTCACCAATATTCGCATGCAGATGGTTATTTGCGTGATGCAAAAATGTGTCGATGTTCTGGAGAAGGAATTCAGAAGCGCCCTTATTTTTCATCTCAGTAATGAGAGATTCATTTGGCCCACGGGTTTGCCCATCAATTTTATAAAAGAAGTCTGACTTAGCATCGTTTGTTACGTATATAACGGCTCTCTGAGGGTTAGAACCAACGTGATCAAGAACCTGGCTCCAGACGTAATAATCGCCGTACTGCGCGTCATAGTTCAGGCCATTGTATGCGTAGAACTTATTTTCTTTTGCTTTTTCATCATCATAGCCGGGACCAATCTTATACTGATAGCGCGTTTTGCCTGATTTATTCAGTGCGTCTACGGTATTCTGGTCAGCAGGAGCGGGGCCGATCTTTCCATCAGTTAGCTCATCGATTTTGTCACGAATGACATCATGATTATTAATAAAGTCGATGTTTTTCCGGCGTGGTTCAATATGGCTCTTTGAAAACTCATCGGCAGTCTTTTCTAAAGAAAGCAATAGTTCTTCCAGTTCACCACGGAGATTTGAATACCGGGCGATGGTTGAACTGAAATCATTCCCGAAGATTTCCTTTCTCAGCGCTGCCATAGAACTGTTGATTTTACTCGGTATCTTTCCTAACGCTTCCCGACTGTCACTGACGGCTTTTAAACGGTTACGCTGATACTCAAGGCATACCTGATGGGGAAACCAGCATTTATCCTTTATTTTTTCCCAGATTTCAAAGAAACGGTTTCGGGTATCTTCCTCGCACCGGTAAAGAGTCAGGAGAATGTTCGCGTCAAAAACAAATATCGTATCGGCAGATGTAAAAACGTTAGCAATGGTCTCTTCTGAGACGCCGTAGAACCCGGAAAAGCTGGAGCGCATGGCAAATTCCTTTCTGGCTGTGCGATGACTTTAGTGTGATCTTATCCTAAGACTAATGATGAAGTGCAGGAAAATCTCACGTATCACATCCTAAATAGGACAGGATTAGCCGGCATAAGGCTCAGCGTTCTTAACCGCATGGGCGGCGAGGATAACTCAGCGACAGATTCATGGTAAATCAACTACATCAAATTTTAATAATCAGTCAGAAACGAGTATCTGCGCACATTACTACGTCTGCGTTGAGTAGAGAATCCGGGGGTTATCTTATTATTCCCGTCTGGCAACAGTGAGTGCATCATAAGATGGGAGACACAAAAGCGGGCAGCACGCCCACTTTAATTTTAAAAATATTTAACGTTGATTTATCTGAAACAGCAATATGAATCGCGTTAAATATTTGCCTTATGTCAGCACGACCGCATTAATGCTATCTCTTTGAAATAGTGATTGTTTAATTTGTCAGGCTATCACTCTAACATATTCATAACTCATGCAGATTCATTCGCCGCTGGGGGCGGTTGCGCTGCGTCAATTGAATAAGTTTGGCCGTAGCTTAGGGGGTAGATGAGGGTGGGTATTAACAGATTCAATGCTGAACTTATTCAACTAAACAACGAACTTGAGAAAAACCGTCGCGAAGCTGAGCACGTCAGGGCCGACATCGTTTTCTTTGAAACTTTCGATGAGGCTGTGGCGCTTAACGAAAATATGACTTTCACAGAGTTGCTCAGAAAAAAGAAAGAGGCATTTAATTACCTGCAAGTCCAGCCCATCAATCTGCCGCCGCAGGGGTTCTTTGATCGGATTTTTGATCTGGCTGGTTCTTACAAAATTCAGCAGGAAAAAGCCGAAGATGAACATAAGCGCAATAAGGCCAGATTGTCCTCAGAGATATCCAGCCTGGATTTGACCATCAAAGCCGGTCAGGAACGCATCGGAAAATATCATTCGCTTGATGAATACCATCTGCGCGCCATGCTCAGAACCCATGAATGCCGGGAAGAAATACTGCTGAGCAGCATCCAGCACGTCTCGGCAAAACGTGAGAGGTTGATCCAGGCTGTCGGGCCCTTGCTGGAAGATGTGGCGCAATATCGCCAGCAGGAGTCCAGCTATCTCGATGAACTCAGCGCCTGTCAGTCATTCTTGCAACTACTGGTGCTTTACAGTGATGATCCCGTTCAACGCCGCAAGGTGCATGAGGCCTGCGCCGAACAGTTCAACGGTAATGGCCGTCCTGCCGATGTGGCTTACGAGTTGAATAAACAACTGCAAGCGACACAACAGCAAATCAGCAAGCTCGAAGAGCTCATTAATCGCGTCATAGGGAACATTGAATCAGCCACTGAGGCCTCCTCTCAGCGCGAAGGTCTGCATACAGGACCCGCTATTTCATGAGCAAAACGACAAAATTCAAAGACGCGCTTGATCAGGGAGCCTTTCAGTTCCAGGGAATATGGAATCAGGTCCAGGGTGATGCGTTAAATAAAGCGCTTAGCGATTATGGCAAGGGCATTCGCAAATCCATTTCGCTGAAATATGGCAACGGCATTAATAGCCAGTCAATCGACGTGCAGCAGGGCTTCGCCGCAGAAGCGCATCATGTCGGTTCTTTCAATATTGAGGCGGCTGCCAAAGGAAAGAATAATCATCGGGCGACGCTGGATGTTGGGCAGGTTAATGATCCGGTTGCGGATATCCATGTGAATACGCCGGATGGCACCACCCGCCATCAGGTTAAATTTTACAAAGACGGCAAAAGTACCGCTGACGCGCTGTCACCCGAAAAATACGATGGCGTGGGGAAGATTGTTCCCTCTGATCAGGTGGAATCCGTTAAGGCCGCAGCCCATAAGCAGGCGCAGCGTAACCAGGAAACGCGCCCGAATGTTTCACAAAGCAATCAGGACACCGCAAATAATGCGACTGACAAGCTCACCTCCGCCGACGGCGCTGTTTCCAGCACCGGGTTAAATCGCAAAGGTGAGGGAAGTGCAGAGGAGTTAGTCAGCGAGGCGAAAAACAACCAGAACGGGCCTGAATATAAGGAAAAGGCGCGCGTCAGGCAGGAATTCAATGGTATGCAGTACCGCAATGCGGCGCAGGCGGGCGCGATTGCTGGCGCGGCTTCGGAGTCGGTGTCCATTCTGCTGGAATATATGCGCAGCGACGAACCGCTGGATATGGATATGTGTTTTGAAGCCGCCCAGCGCGTGGTGCTGAGTTCCGCGAAAGGGGCGGGTAATGCCCTGCTGATTACGGGCATTCAACACGCAGGCCAGTCATTGCTTGATGCAACCGTCGCGCAGACAGGAAAAACCCTTAGAGGCACGCTAGGCAAACACCTTATCAAAGGTAATGTCGCTGCTGCCGTCGCCCAGATCACCGTCAATCTTGCTCATGACCTGTTCAAATTTTCACGAGGGGAAATTGACAGTATCGAGTTTGCATCTTCTACGATTGGCGGGACAGTGCAGGTTGTCGGGGGAAGCCTGGCATTCAGTCTGGGTGCAGGCGTGGGGACCTATCTCGGGACGTTTGTCAGCGCGTCGATCTCCGGTTATGCCATTGGCGGAACCACGCTGGGCGCGCTGGGCGTTATGGCCAGTGGTGCCGTATTTGCGATCGGTTTTTCGCTGGCAGCAGGCGCGTATGTGAATCACTTTTCCGCGCGAGGGCTGAAAATTGCCAATGACGATATCAAATCCGCGATTGAGAAGCTCCACGGCGGTGCTATCAACATTTCTCAGTATGCGGGTAAAGTAGGCGCCATGTCCGAACTGGCGTTCTCCTGGACGGACTTGTTGCCTTTCAGCGGCGCGATTTCGGTCATCTCTGAATACAGCACCCGCAAAAATCATCTCAAAGCCGTCCAGCGCGATATTTATGCGCAAATTGATGCATTACCTGAGCAGGAACGACAGATCATGCAGGAGCTGGCAGCCGCGTACGCTCAGGAAATCAATCATATTGATGCTCAGTATGAAGCGGCGCGGAGAAGCATCACCGGCCAGGCGTTCGCCCGAATTGACGCGTTTAGCGACGAGCTGAACACCCATCTGCAACGCCAGTATCTGATGTTCACACCGGTGCGCAGGAACTATTTAGCGCACGCCGAGCTTCTGGATACAGAACAACGAAAACAGCAGGAAAAAAACACGCGTCTGCAATCCTTTGCCGCTGAGCTGAGCCTGTTGCAGGACAAACTGAACACCATTGATATCACCGCGCCTGCTGGCGTCGCACTCAAAAAGGAAATGCAAAATATCATCCTCGATCGGATGAGCATGATTATTCCTGACAAGACGGGCTGGGATCAGGCCTGTGATTTCCTTGAGCTGCACTGAGGATTGACAACTTATGCTATTGAAAGCATTTGCTAAATGGTGGGCCGGGTCAAAACTGCAGGAGGAAACTGCGATGACGCAGGCCCTGGTCCGGCGCCTGGAAAATGAGCAGGCGGAAGCGAGCCAGCGTATCAATACCAAAAAGGAAGAATACGCCCGCCAGCTTATTGCTCACCAGGACCAGCGCAACACGGAGCTTGGGCAATATCTCGCGTTCCTGAATAGTCAGTTGGAGAGCGCAGGCGCCTATGTTGCTAATCTCAACAACTTCCACAATCTGATCATGCCATGCATTGAGTCATGGATGAACGTTGACCTTTGTAAGCAAAATATGATTATTATCAATGGTAAAATAAAGGCTATTCATTCCACGATCTCATTAATGGATGCCTGGCGGGAGGAGCTGAATAATCAGGCTCAGCGACAAAGTCGGCAGGCGTGGAGAGAATTCACGGCTCAGCGGCCGCTCACTGTCACCGGCGACTTCATCACTAAAACCCTCACTTCCATAGAACGCTCTGCCAAAATCAGTAACGATGATTTTAATTTTGAGTTAAACCGCCTCAAAAGCCATCGCTCCGAACTATCAAAAAGCCTGGCTTCACTCCGGGTGCAGCGAAATACGCTTTACGAGGAAAGACGGTCTGTTGAAGCATTGCATGATGCAAATAAGAGCGCGTTAGCCGAAGAATATGCATTGTGCATTGCGTCATGGAATATCCTGAGCAAGCGGTTTGAAAATTATTACGCCTATGAATTAACCCATAACAGCTATGCGGACCGCTGGCTTAGGGGGCTTAACGAGGGTGGCTCACTGCCTGAGATCATTAAAGTCATCGGCACAGCAACAGAGATCATCAATTGTGCCAGCGAAGTATTGAGCAACCTGAATGAGCAGTACCAGCCTTATAAAAGGCGGGTGCAGGCTGCGCATGATACTAAAAACTATCCCGCGTCATTCGCCAATGATAAGGCAGAAAAAAAGCGGCTGGCGCCCATGGTGACGGCAGCGTTTCAGGACAAAAAGGAACTGATTGCTGCGCGTGCCATTCTGTTTGCCCGTCGCGACGAACTTAAAGGTTTCGTTGAGAAAATTAAACCGCTGCATCCTGATTCAGCGATAGAGAGCGTTTGTGAAATGCTCAGCGCAGACCGTGAGTTTAATGCTTTTTTTGCCTTCGGGTTTAATACGAAGAAACAGAAACGCTCCCATTGGGAGAAAAAGAAGGCAGAAAATGGAATCACAACTTGAAATGTCCTTTATCTGGCGGCGATCCTCGATAAAGGAGAGCCTTATTGCCGTCACGAAGGCCGTCAATGCGGGCTTCAATACCAGAGAAAAGCTGGTTTCATCCCTGCCTCAATTCTCGCTTTACCGAATTGCGTTAGCCATTGATGCATTAATCACCGCGGATATGGCTGAAAATAATTTTGGTGTGTTAACCATTCATCCGGACATGAATATTGTCTTTGAACTGGTTGCATCAACATTCGTATTGCCTGTACCGGCACAACAGATGGATGCCACGACGCGTCGCATGATTATCAACAGGCTCGGTTGCAGCAACCCGGCGGGCGTCGAATCGCTCCTTCACCTGAAGATTGAAGAGGCATAAATGGACGATCACGCGCTGAGCCTGCTTCCGGAGCCGGATGCGGTTAACGATTTTATCGGTCACATTGATCACTGGCTGGAATACCTGTCGGAACTGGCGCTGACCGCAGACGGTCGCACGCTGCCCAAGCTCCGACGTCAGATCACCTATCTGCTCAGGTTTCGGGCTGGAGCTAACTGTAATATCAACCATAACCGGTTGTTGCAGTATTACTATACTCACCCGGCCAGGGTTAACGGTGATGATCTCTCACTGCCAGGGGAACAATGTAACGCCGGGAACCTGAGGGCCGGGGCAGAAAACAGCGACAAGGTTCAGGCTTTCCTGAAGGAGTACCATGCCAGGGAGGGCGGAAGCACCATGGTGATAACGCCACAGGCCCCCATTCAATCCAGCTATCAGGCTGACGATCCCGCTTTTACCTTAATCGGCAATGCACTGGCCGCTGAAGATTTCTTCTGCATACAGGGGCCGCCCGGCACCGGTAAGACGACGGCTATTGTGGAGATCATTCTGCAAACGGTTAAAGCCAGGCCCGGCGCACGGATCCTGATTAGCTCCGAGACCCACGTCGCTGTCGATAACGCCCTGGACCGCCTCGCTCAGCAATGCGCACCGGAGCTGCTGAACTCAATACTGCGCTACCCACGGTATTCCATCACCGAATTCGAGAGTCCCGAGACAAGACAAACGGATGCGATGAATCGGGCCGATGCACTGTGGCATAACGCGTACCGTGCGGCCCCTCAGCTGACCATGGACCTTTGGGAAACGTTAAAGCAGGGGACAATGGATGAGAACGGCAGGATGAGCCTGCCGCGCTGGCAGGCGCGCATTCTGGGTGAAATGCATCAGATCAACGGTGTGACCTGTAATCAGATTGACCATTTATTCGATGATGAAACTGAGATGTTCGATCTCGTTATCGTCGATGAGTGTTCCAAAGCAACGATGCCCGAATGGCTGATGGCGATGAGCGTTGCCCGCAAGTGCATTCTGGTTGGCGATCATAAACAGCTGCCCCCCACGTTCTGCGCCGAAGAAGCCGAAGTATTGACCCAGATGGATGAACATAAAGAGCAGCTAATCCGCAATGGTGTGCTCGAACGGTTGTTCGAGAACCTGCCCCCGCAGATGAAAGGGATGCTCAACAGGCAGTTCCGTATGCTTCCCCATATCGGTCAGTTCATCTCTCATCACTTCTATAAGGGTGAGTTACAGCACTATCGCACCACTACCGACCACGAGTTTCAGGACTTTGGCTGGTACACCTACAAGTCGTGCGGGCTTCGTGTCCCGGCCCAGCAGGGCAAAGAAAGGAAGATTCTCATTAATGAAGTGGAGGTCCGCATCATTATGAGCCGGCTCACCGACATATTTGAAACCCTCAAACGCTCCGGCAGCAGGAAAAAAATCAGTGTTGCTCTGATCACACCCTATCGCGCCCAATGCAAAGCCTTGCGTGAGACCCTGAGCGCCTTGGCGTTCAGCGAGTTTCTCGCAGTAGAAGTCGATACCGTGGATGCCTTCCAGGGACGACAGGCTGATATTGTGTTTTTCTCGTTCGTGCGCAATACAGGCCCTGCGACGTTCTACGCTGACGACCGGCGCATAAATGTCGCCATCTCACGTGCACGCGATGCCGTTTATCTGATTGGCGATATTGAATATATCCGCAGTAAACGCCTTCCGGTGCTTGATGCTCTAGGTAGCTTGCCGGTTCTGGGAACTCATATGTAGCGCAGCCGCTGATCAATGCCCTTCTCTGCAACTAAGATGCGTTTAAACCGAATCGGGGATGATGGTGATGTCAACCAGCGGGAAATCAGCGCTGTAAAGCTCAGCGGCCTGTTCTGCATCGCTGAACAACTGCAACCAGTTGATGGGATAGGGACTGCGCTTCCCCTGGTAAAATAATACGGTATGACCTGGGGCAGGGTCTTATGTCCGGTTCGGCATCAATATGACGCTGGAATGGCATAGCGCATAAGGCGAAATGCAACATGCCTCACTGGTGAACTCTGATGTTCGATCAAAACCTGGGCGTACCCTTCACCGTGATTGTTGAAAGTCATCACCGGCTGGAAATACCCGAGCGAAAGAAAAAATAATAAAAAACCAACATCGTCAGAGAAACGCCAATAAAAACCAGCGAAAAGCTATAAATTTCCCTTTCATCATTAACATTTCCCTGCGTGATAATACCGCCACCCAATGACTGCTTTATTTAATTTTACATCGATTAAATACGGCATTTGGAGACGGAAAATGGGAGCGTGTTACGGTTTATAGTCAGTGTAAAAGAGCCAAATGAGCTACGTCATGAACCAGGCTCTGAGGAGGTAGTAAGCAGATATCTTTTACATAGTGGCATCTGATGGGCCCGTCGGGATAAGTCATTTAACATAATTATGATTTCGCGCACTTGGATTATTGAGGCAAAGCTGACCTGGCCGTTCTGAGCTATGCTTACCTGGCCGCTTCGGGCTACCTGCTGAGGATCCTGATATGGCGGCTTCTGGTGCGGAGTTTTTCACGATGAACGAAGTTAACCGGCTTAAAGTGATTCAGGACGTTGTTGACCGGCGGCTGACAACCCATCTCGCTGCAGAGCGTCTCGGGATTTCCGACAGGCACTGTCGCCGCCTGCTCCAGCGCTACCGCGCAGACGGTCCGCTGGGTATGGCCGATCGTCGGCGCGGTAATCCCAGCAACTACCAGCTGCCTGCAGGCCTCGCTGAACGTGCGATTCAGATTATCCGTGAGCGCTACTCAGACTTTGGTCCGACGCTCGCCTGCGAGAAGCTGGCCGAGCTGCACGGCGTGACGCTGTCTAAAGAGACCGTGCGCAAGCTGATGATGCAGTCTGGCCTCTGGATCCCGCGCAGGCATCGTGCACCAAAAATCCAGCAACCACGTTACCGCCGCGCCTGCGTCGGCGAACTGATACAGATCGACGGCTGCGAACACCGCTGGTTTGAGGAACGTGGCCCGGCCTGCACGCTGCTGGTTTACGTGGATGACGCGACCAGCCGCCTGATGCAGCTTCACTTCGTCCGCTCCGAGTCCACGTTCACCTACTTTGAAACCACGCGCGGCTATCTTGAACAGCACGGCAAGCCGCTGGCATTTTACAGCGACAAGGCCAGCGTGTTCCGCATCAACAACAAAAATGCGGCTGGCGGCGACGGTCAGACGCAGTTCGGGCGCGCGATGAACGAGCTGAACATCACCGGCATCTGCGCCAACACCAGCTCTGCCAAAGGCCGCGTGGAGCGTGCGCATCTCACGTTGCAGGATCGGCTGGTCAAGGAGCTCAGGCTGCGTGATATCAGTACGCCGGATGCGGCTAACGCCTTTGCCGCTGAGTTTATGGCGGACTACAACCGCCGTTTCGCGAAGGCACCGAGGCACGACTTTGATGTTCATCGTCCGCTCGATGCTGACGACGACCTCAACCAGATATTTACCTGGCGCGAGCTACGCAAGGTCTCAAAAGCGCTGACGGTCCGCTACGATAAGATGCTGTTGCTGCTTGAGGATAACGATGACAGCCGCCGTGCGATGGGTAAATATCTGGATGCCTGGCAGTACCCCGATGGCCGGGTTGAACTGCGAAGCCACGGCACGGTCCTTCCCTACTCTGCATACGACCGGCTGTCTGAAGTTGATCAGGGTGCGATCGTGGATAACAAGCGGCTTGGCCACGCGCTGGCTGTGGCCAAGCTGATGCAGGACAAGCGTGATAATACGCGCTCACAGGCGCTTCCGGCTGGAACCGGACCAAGCCGCAGGAGCGCGAAGAAAGATCCTACTAAAAAGCGGCAGCGTGCAGTCAATGAGGATGATTTACTGGAGGCGATGATTGATTTACAGGCACGAAGTCAGGAGATATTTGGAAGTTGAAGTATTTATCAATACAATCAGAGCGATACCGACATTCACAAGGATGAGAGATGAAGTTATTTTCTACTGAACGGACCGATGTATATCTGCTGACCTTAGACCATTCAACGAGCTTTCAGCGTTTTTTGCTTGATAACAGAGCCAATTTTGCACCCTTTGAACCACTGCGAAACGACGAATATTTTGCAATCAATAACATATCTGACAGGATACGTAATGCGCTGCTCGACTATGAAGAGAGAAAGTGCATCCTTATGGTTTTCACTTTAAAAAATGAAAACGAAATTATAGGAAGTATTAACTTCACCAACTTTATATTCGGTGTTTTTCAGGCATGTTATTTGGGATTTTCACTCGACCAGGCTTATCAGGGGAAGGGATTGATGTATGAGGCATTGAAAGGATCAATTACCTATGTGCATGATAATTATAAAATTCATAGAATAATGGCTAATCATCTTCCTGATAACTTACGCAGCAATAAGACTCTGAGCAGTCTGGGCTTTGCAAAAGAAGGCTATGCGCAATCTTATCTGAAAATAAATGGGCAGTGGCAGGACCACATACTCAACTCACTTATCCTTCCGGAATAAATAAAGATTTTATTGATGCTAATTATGAGGTTTCATCAATCCTGAAATCAGAGGGTTAACCTTATTAAAGTACACTTGTTCTGATAACAATTGGACATCTCAGGTTTGCCTGAACCCGGTCATCTCTGCTTAGCTTCAACATTGATTGTTACTCCAAAGCGCTAATGTCGTAAGGAACAATTCACAGATGTCGTCCCTGAACTAACCCTAAATCTCCTAAGGCTCAGCTCAGGATGCAGACTATATGTTGGTGACCATGACAGATAAAGATCTATACCGGCTCGGCATCATTCAGCGCGTTCACGACCACACTCTGCTGCAGCGTGAAGCTGCGGGACTTCTCGAACTCTCCGTCTGTCAGATTCAGCGTATTCTGCGGCGTTATCGTGAACACGGCGCGGCAAGCCCAGCAACTATCGGCTGCCTGCTGGCCTTACTGAACGTGCGGTTCAGATCATCCGCGAGCACTTCTCAGACTTTGGTCCGACGCTTGCCAGCGAGAAGCTGACCGAACTGCACGGCGTTGTCTTGTCTAAAGAGACCGTGCGCAAGCTGATGATGCAGTCAGGTCTCTGGATCCCACGCAGGGATCGTGCCGCTAAAATTCAGCAATCCCGCTACCGGTGTGCCTGAGTCGGCGAGTTGATACAGATCGACGGCTGCAATCACCGCTGGTTCGAGGAACGCGGCCCGGCCTGCACGCTGCTGGTTTATGTGGATGACACCACCAGTCGCCTGATGCAGCTTCATTTCGTCCGCTCTGAGTCCACGTTCACCTACTATTCCATTGGCCCTCAAACCCCTAACCGGGATAATCAATTGCTATACAGGAAGGTATGTTGCTCACCAGCGTCATTGATATAGCGAAATTCAATGCTAAATGAATCAGACAAAACCTGATTAAAATGAAAAACTTTGTCAGAAAAAGGACGTATCAAAAGGTCGGCGTCCCGCTCACCAAAATTTAATGTTCCGGCGTGGACTTTCACTGCAATTACCGAGAGATGAATCGGAGATGGATTATGACAAGCTATTGATTTATTGTCATTTCGGCGGCAAGTGAGTTCAGGAAGCGCTTTTTCAGGTGTTTCGTTTATTCCCTGCGGTCGATAAAAAACCTTAATTTGTGTATTCATTGTTATCAGAACGCTGTTTTCTACGGAAGCGTCTTTTTTTTCAGGAGGAATCTCATAAATATTAAGCCAGTAAAGCGACTCCCTGTCCTGGGGCACCCGAATCGCATTATAAATGATTCGTACGCCCTTTATGCCATGAGGCTCAAGTCTGAAAACGGACGGAATACTGACAAAAGGCACATCGTTGATATCGGGAGTTCCTTCACCGTTGTCAACCCAGGTCTGGGCCACGACCGGGTAAGTATTCGTATTGGCCAGCATCAATGACTGCTCACGATTGTTTGCCGTATAAATTATCCTTGAGCGTGACGGCATAACCCCTGCAGTGGCTTCATGACACAAGCACAAGTTTAAGAGTAAACAGAGAAAGTATCTCATTGGACCTTCACCAATACGGTGGCGGTAGCTTTCACCTTCCCGGCCGTCACCGTCTGTCCACTAATTTTTGTTAGCGTCGCCAGAAAGTTATAAGAATAGTTAGTGTAGCCTGACGCGCTGCTACCTGAGGCCGTGGCGTTGTTGAGAACGGGATACCAGCCCGCACCACTTCCCATATAACTGCCGTTTAAAGGATCTGTACCGGTCTGACCAATCAGCGTCAGGGCTGCGGTGGGTGCGCTGGCGTAGGCGATGTTAATTCCCACTCCTCGCGCCGTTGTGGCAGCATTGTAATCGTCAGAAAGTAGCATGCTGACGCCGCCTGAACTGTTGACCAGCCCCAGTGAACTTGCCGCGTTATAGGCACCGGATGAAACCTGAAATCCCAGAGCAGTCTGTGAGCTGGCGGTGCCGGAGGTTACGCTGTTGCTGCATTCAACGCTGACACTGAAGTTAGCGGAGCTGGAGAGACCATTGTTCAGTTCGTTAACGGAAATAGAGGG
Organism: Pantoea sp. ME81; assembly: GCF_903970985.1. NCBI lineage: Bacteria > Pseudomonadati > Pseudomonadota > Gammaproteobacteria > Enterobacterales > Erwiniaceae > Pantoea > Pantoea sp. ME81. The sequence goes on from NZ_CAJCKS010000100.1 coordinate 18,089, forward strand.
TAATAACACCAGAGGCGTGGCGCTCCTCACAACGCATGTCGGCGTATTATAAAGACGATTGACCGACCGCATGCCGTAACCGAAACCATTATCAGCGCCCCAAAAACGATAATTATAGGCACTATCCTGTCCCTCCTGGTCACTGGTTAACCCCGGGCCATAAAGCTGAATGTAGGCATTCGGTTGCGTACAGCTGTAAGCGACCCCCGCTGTGGTGCCATAGACGATACCGCTTCCCGCTGTATTATTGTTGCCGCAATAGTAGGATGC
>NZ_CAJCKS010000101.1:0-18063 GCF_903970985.1 Pantoea sp. ME81
CCCTGATACTGCATACGTATCTTCCTAACCTGACTATTACGCTCGCTCGTCGAAGCTATGACCATTCGATCGTGGGCTTTACTGGGGTAAGCAAAAATCGTATTGAAATGCTCTTTGTGGATGCAGATCAACGCGGTAAGGGCATCGGGAAACTACTTTTGCTACAAGCTACCCACGAGCAAGGTGCTGATGAACTTGATGTAAACGAACAGAATCTTCTGGCTATTACCTTTTATAAAAAACACGGTTTTGAAACTGTTGGTCGTTCTGAAGTTGACGGCCAGGGCATGCCATACCCTTTATTGCATATGAAGCTACGGGGAACATAATCTTCCCATACAAAATCAAGTCCGCTCACAACGGACCATCGCTGATAACTTCCAGCAACTAAAATTCATCCATCTTTTCGCCATCAGACCGTAGCCGTCAGGCCCGATACGCCCATTCTGGCGGTGCGGCGGAGCTTGCCGGTTAGCACAGTCGGGCTGACGACTCGATACGCCTGGGAGCCAAAGGGGGCCATCTGGCTTCAGAGAGTTTCAGGTTTAATGACCAGGAAACCGGAGATGCAGTTCCATTTACCGCGCGGGTTTTTAAACCTGAAATATTTTCGGTCGCCATAACCGCGACCGGTTCAATTAAAACGACCAGCGCACGCCCGCGTTGTAACGCCAGCCTTTCGCGCCGTTGCCGTCGATCTCTTTGCGGTAATCCGCTTCGGCGTAGAGCGCCACATCCTTGTTCACCGTTGCGGTGCCGCCCACGCCGATATCCCACATTTTGCCGAACTTGCCGCTGTCGAAGGTTTCACCATCGCCAACATTCGCCGCGCCGATCTTCGCTTTCGCGGTGCCGCCCCAACCCTGCATATAATTCACGCGCAGATACGGCGTGTACTGATTCGCGCTGCCGTCTTGCCAGGTTTTATCCACCCGCGCGCCGATGCGGCCAACCGTCTGGCTGTAATCGTCGTAGGAAACGCGGGTGTTATCGCGGTCGGTGAAGCTGTCCATCTTCATTTGCAGCCAGGTGACCTGCGCCTGCGGTTCGATGCGCACGCCGCCGCCCATTTCCAGCGGATAACCGGTTTCAATCGAAGCCGTCCAGCCGTTGCCTTTTGGCTTGGCGACATCTTTCTGCCGTGCAATATCAGTCGCGCCGCGATGCCAGCCCCAGCTCAGTGAGCCGTCCACGTAAAAACCGCTGTCGCGCAGCCAGGTGCCGTACAGCGACAGCGTGTCGCTGTCGAAGCTGGTCGAGCTGTAGCCATCTGCCGCGTGCGGGCGAATACGCGTGTTGCCGCGCGTGTAGGCCACGCCGCCGCGCAGGCTGCTGTCCTCGCCATCCACGCGAATCACATTGCCGCCGAGCTGCACCGCGCTGTAGTCGAGATCGAAGTCGTAGCCGTAATGACTGACGCTTTGACTGGTCTGGTATTTCAGGTTGGAGCCGATATAGCGGATGAACATCTCGCCGCCAACCGCATCCGGGTTTGCTTGCTGCTGGCGCAGTTCACCGAGGCGTTTATGCAGATCGTCGGTGATTGCCAGCGAATAATAAGCGAGGCCAACCGGCGCAGAGAGGTAGGACGGCACCTGCGGCGTGACCGCCAGACGTGCGCCGCTTGGTGCGCTGCCTGCTGACGGCTGGCACAGACTGCCGTCTTCGCACACGAAGGTGTTCGCCAGTCGATAATCCCACGCGCTGCGGGCTGCGTCATTGCTGCCCGGTGCGAAGCTGTACAAACTGTATTGCCACGGCCCGGATGCGACATAACCGCTTTTGAGCACAAAGCTGTTGGCATTCGCGCTGCCGGAAACCTGCGCCAGTGACACACCTTCGTTCGCAGCGATCACGCCATCGCCGTTGCTGTCAAACCGCGGCGCGCCCGCGAGTTTTACGTCAACCTGCGTCACGCCCGATGCCGCGCCATTCACCAGCACCACATCGCTGCTGGCTGCTGTGGCGTTCAGCCTGACGCTGCCGCCCGCCGACGCCAGTTCGCCGTCAATCGTCAGCGTATTCGCCGCCGTGTTGCCGCCGTTGGTGAGATCCAGGGTGCCCGCGTTATTCACCACCAGTGAATCGCGGGTTCTGCCCTGCAACAGCGGATTGACGTTGTCACCCGCGAACAGCGTTGAACCGCTATCGACGTTAATCGTGCTGTGCGCCAGTTTGATGTTATCGGTTAACGTCCATTGGGTGTTGTGGAAGTTCAGCGTGCTCCAGCCTGAACCCAGATTGGTGCCTTTTGCCGCATCATCGCTGACGAACGAACCGCCGCGCGCCGTGAGTTGGCTGAGATTAAGCGTGTTGCCCGCGCCATTTCCCGTGGTGATGTGGCGCGTATCAGCCAGACTCACCTTCTGCACCGTGGCCTGATTACCCGCACCGCTGCCCATCGTCAAACTGCCTTTGATGGAGCCGCCGGTGACAATCAGTTCATCGCGTCCGTTGCCGGTGTTGACATCGCCGACCACCACACCATCCAACAGTGCAATGACGTCATCGGTCGCGCCGCCCGCCACGACAACCTGATCAGGGAACGGCGCGTTGATGGTGCCTTCATTGATAAACACCGTTTGCCCGCCGCGCAGGTCGATCAGCGGCGCAACGCGACTTTGCGAACTGATGGTGCCCTGGTTAATTACCTGGCTGGCGGTTTGGGTGACAATCGCCGAACCGCCGTTCGCCGCCTGAATATCAATCAAGCCCTGAGAAATCACGTTGCCGCGGGTGTTGGCGATCACGCCATTGCCGGTTCCTGTCACCACAATCGAATAATCCGGCCCGATCACCAGATCGTTGCTGGTGGTTGAGCCATTGGCGTTTTCAAAGCGATAACCGGTGCCCGAACCGCTAACGTTAATTTGCACACTGCCAGCGGAATTGAATGAGGTCGCCGAGCGAATACCGTTACCGTTTGCTACCTCTAAACGCACGTTATCCAAATTGATATTCGGTGTTTCGGCGCGGTTGTTGATGGCGCTGCCGCTGCCGTACGCGCCGATAGTGATGTTATCGGCTTCGAACCCCTCCGCGCCGACATCCAGCAACAAGCCGTCGGCGCTGCCGTTGGCCTGCATCACGCTGTAGCCCTGGCCATCGCCGTAGATTTTCATCCATGCGCCGCTGCCGACGCGCATCGCCGCAATGCCATTGTCGACGCGTAATGCGCTATCGACCGGCACGTATTGGCCGTAACCGCTGCTGACATCGATGCCGATGCCTGACGCAATGTGCATGCTGCCGCGATTAATGAAGTTGCCGCCGTCATGCACGCGCGCGCCGGTGCTGTTCGATCCGCTGAGATCCACCACGCCCTGATACTGGTTAAACAAGCCTGCGCCGCCGCTGACGTCAAACGCCGTCGCATTCGCGCCGTTGCCGCTGATGGTTGAGGCCGCGTAGATTTCTGTTTCATCGCCGCTGGCAATCGCGGCAGTGGTATTTTCGCCGCTGAGCGTAATGCCGCTGCTGATCACGCCCTCGGCGCGGTTACTGGCATTCATTACGCTGGCACCTTTGCCGCTCGCGACATAATTGTCAGTGCTGGACACTTGCGTGCCTTCACCACTCAGCACAATGCCTCGGCTATTTTCACCGCTGAGCGTCACGTTGCCGGGATTCTGTGTATACAGCCACGCGCCATTGCTGATGTCATACAGCGTCGAATTGGCGCTGCTGACATCCACATTGTTGCCGTTGCTGATGAATTCCGTGCCCTCATCGGCGGCGCGATAGCCGGTTTGATTCGGGTCGTTGAAGGTGATGCGGCTGTCCGTGCCAAATGTGATACGACCGCCTAAAAATGCGTTGGCGCCCATCGCTTCTTCGCCATACAGATTGATGGTGCCGTTTTGGTAGATGCGCGCCAGATTGTTGCTGGCGACCAGGCCGATGGTGGTGTTCAACTCAAAACTGTCACGGTTGAAGATGTTGATGGTGCCGCTGTTGGAGATTTCACTCAGCGCGGTGGTATCGGAGTCATACTGCAATCCATAGGCATACAGCGCTTGCCCGCGCAGTGTCATGTTGATGGTGCCGCTGTTGAACACCTTCCCGCCGCGTTCCGCGTAAATGCCGGTGCTGTCCTCGCCGGTAAAAGTGATGTCGCCAATGTTGGTGAGCTGTGCTTGATTGCGGGCGATTAAGCCGGTTTGGAATCTGCCGCTGCCGTTTATCTCAGCATGGTTGGTGAGATGCGTGTCGGTATTGAATCCGTGTTCGAAATCAATGGCCGCGCCTTGCAACGTGTAGGCTAAGCCATCGACTTCTGCCGCCAACACGCTAGAGCCATCAAGGTTAAAGCGTGTCGCAGCATCAATCGTCCCTTGTGCACCATGCGCAATTTTTATCCCGGTGCCACCGATTCCACCATTATCCCCGTTGCCAATATTTAACGTTGCGCCGTTAGTATTTACCTGGGTTCCCACGCCGCTGCCGTACACGCCTGTGGTATTCAATTCGTTCATGGAAAGCGTTAAACCGCGGCCGTCAAAATCCGCGCCATCCTCGACGCGGAAAATCGTGCCGTCGACCACCGATGTCGAGAAGCTGCCATTTTTCGGCAGGTTAATTTTGGCGTTTTCGCCTTTGGTGTAAAAACTGATTTGCCGCTCCAGGCCAAAGATAACGCGCGGTCCGGCAACCGGAATCGCACTGGCACTGACGTTCACCGTGGCGTTGCCTTCGGCGCGAATACCGATCGCATCGTTGCCGCCAAGCTGAATCGGTCCGCTGACGTTGGCGACGGCATTGCCGCCCTCTTCGCCGATGACCCAAACGGCAGTGTTGTGATCGGTTGTGCCATATTGGCCAGCATCGCTGAGGATATTGATGGCACCGCGAGAATAAGCTTTCGCGCTTTCGCCCTCGTGGGCGATGACTTTGAGGCCGGTGCTGTTGTAACCGTTGAGATTGATGGTGCCCGCTTTGCCATTGCCGACGTCGCCACCGCTGCCGGCATCCACCACCAGCATGCCGACGTTCTCGCGCGGTTGCCCTTCAACCGTGCCGTTCACATCGATGACACCGTTATTGCGCGCGATGGCACTTGAACCGTATTGAGCCAACATGCCAACGGCATTTTGCACCAGCGAGCCGATCACGATACGGCCATTGTTAACCACGCTGGAACCGAAAAATGCACTGATGCCAGTGACGCCGCCACTGAGATTTACCGCCACATCGCTGGATATATCTGTTTTGCGATTTTGCGGCGTGCGCCCGATGTAAATCGTGCCGTTTTTGGTATTCGTAAAATCGCCGGTGACACTCACGCCATCGGAGCCCCAACTGCCTACAGTTTCAGTGACACCGATATTAATGTTGCCGTGATTAGTCGCGCGCGCATCGTAGATCGAAATCGCCTGGCCGGGGTCATCGCCGGGTTGGAAGTTGATGACGCCATAATTGCTAAAGCGGCTGCCGTCGCTGACGAGCACGCCGCTTTCCCCACTGCCGATAGTGCTGCTATCCACGCGTTTGCCATTGGCGTTGTTGAGGAACCCGGCATTGATCACACCGTTGTTACGGCCACGTGCGTTGTTTATTAACTCTAAACCTGTGCCAGTACTGGCGAGCTTGCCATTAATCAACGCTTTCGCGCCATTGCTGGCACGCATCACTGCGCTGTGGCTGTCCAACACTTCCAGAGTTTTGCCACGATTGATTTTGACGCTGGCATCCGGGCCATCGGCGCTCAACACCACCTGATCATAAATCTGTTGCGTCACTTCATCGTCAACGTTGTTAACGCCCATGCGATACACCAACTGTCCTTCACGCAGGCTGAAGGCATTGTGGAATTCGGCGTTATAGCGGTCGGTACTGAGGTTGGACACGCTGACCTGCTCGATCAGCCAGTTATTGTAGTTGCGCAGATCGTTGATATTTTTGATGTTGAAACGGGTAGTACCACCATCCAGGGTTGAAACGCTGATGGCTCCGGCATAATCCACCACGCTTTCGGCAGTGTACACCAACTGATCGTCGCCAGGGGGCGTAGCCGCGGTAAAAGTGATGCGATTATTCGCGTTCCAGTTGAGATGTCCTTTATTTGTAGCGGTAAATAGTTGGCTTTGTTTCGCCGCCATCGACCAGCTATTCGTAGAGGAATTAGCCGCCGCACCATGTTCACCAATATCGATATTTAGCGTGCCGTTGCTGACGGAACCGATGCGCGCATTAATATATTGTTTGTCGTTTACATCATAATAATCTGGCACTACGGCATCGAGGCCGACACTCGGTAAATCCACTAAATCGGCGGTGTTATATACGTCGTACGTTGTATATGTCCAATCTTCGAAATTCGGTATTTGAATAGTGAGATTCTGCTGGCCAATTTGTAATCGCTGCTCGCCAATCAGGTTGTCATTGATTATTCGACCAATACTTTGCAATTCGCCAAACGTCACCGTGGTCGCCCCGTTTTCTCCCGGCGCGAATTGCGGTAAACCGCGCAGCGTTTGTGTCGAGCCATTGCATAGACAATAAGCCCCAACTTTATTGTCATTAATTTCAGGCGTATAAGGTTTTAACTCCGCCGCCCACGACAGCGAAATAGGGAACATCAAACCTTGCGCCGCCACAAGGCTTAGTAACACCGGATTTAATTTGAACACAACGTATTCCTCAACAGAGAAAGACAACGCGCGCCACGAAGATCCGCTGCGCTGGAAGTTAAGTCGCTGATATAGTTTGTTTCAGAAATTTAATTTTTGGCATCTGGTGTAATGAGTATCTACGTATTGCGCGGGAAACGTCTAGTTTGAGTTAAGGAATTGTTAGGCGGGAGATGGGATTTAGGAATTTGGCCAGGAAAACTAAAAATATAAATGGACCTCATTATAGAAATATAAATTAACGCCGAATTAACAATCTTTCGGTGCTGCCTAACACGTCTCCGGCAACCTCGTTAGCCGCGCGTATCTGCTTCGTTTACTCTATTTCGGAATGCGATAACGGCAGCCCCTTAAGATCTTTAGAGCAAATAGTCGGAACTTGTCACACTCGATGTAGCAACCTTCATTGCGGTGCGGTGACATTAGGCCCTGATTCCTGGAATCTGGCTTTAAGAAAAATTGAATAGTGCAATTTAACTGCCTGAGCATGTCTCTGGTTTGCCATAAGGCTTATGCAGTCAGGCCCAAAGGGGTGCATGACGGTTCGGCGAAGCCAACCACTTTACGGCTTAATGTAATCGGACTGACGAGCCTGTTTACCTTGGAGCTTAAAGTGGCTTCGGAGGGAAGGATACTAATGGCAGCTAAGTGCCAAAAGCGGACATAGCTACAACTTAACAAAAGTTACATTTCGTTTGCTCTTCGCTGCAGAGCATTCATCAATTCATGCACGTGAATTGATCTCTCAGCATCTCTTCTTAACAAAATTCCGTATGAAAGAGGTACTTCAGGCCGCCACTCTTTAACAATGATACTGTCACGGCTAAAAGCGGTAGGGCTAAAAGGATCGCACAATGCGATTCCCAGCCCCTCGGACGCGAGTTTGCATCCAGTTAGAGCAGATGACGTCTCTATAAAAGCTTCAAGGCTATAACCAGCTGAAGTAGCAGACCTTTCAATCAATATTCGCAGTAATTGACCATATGGAATTATTAAATTTTCATTACCAATTTTTTCTGGGGACAGGTATGCCTCATTTTTATGATCGTGATCACAATTCATAACCGCCACCACAAAGGTATTCTTCAAGGGAATGGCTTCAATTAAAGGATTTTCTACCGGCAGTAATGCCAGACCGATATCAATCTGACCGTTTGCAACCCACTCTTCAATGTCCTTTCGCGGACGTGACTCGATGCTGAAACGCACGCTGGGAAAGGTCTTTTTCAAATCAGCCAGCGACTGGCTGAGCAACGCACTGTTCATAAGTGGAGGCGTAGCGCCAACACGCAGTCGCGACTGGCCGAGTTTTAATAGATCTTCAGCCAGAACAGGTAATTGCTCCAACCCTGCAAGCATTCCTTCAGCCTGGCGATAGAATCTCAAGCCAATCGCGGTCGGTACAAGCCGGCCGCCGCTTCGTCGATCAAAGAGTTTGAAACCTACAACTTCTTCAAGTGCAGCAATCTGCTTGCTGATTGAAGGCTGTGTAATGTGCAACCGTTCCGATGCTGCTGTAATGCTGCCCGTCAGCATTACAGCCTGCCAGGCACGTAAATAAGATAATTTCAGCTTGAATGACATATCTGGCTCCTTAGCTGTGAAAGATTTTAGCCTGGTCATTCAATAATGGAATATTGAAGTTGATTTATTCATTTTTAAATTACATTCCTGCAACTCAGAATTCACTTTGTTGACATGTTGAAAGGCACCCAGGAGTACGATTTAAAATGAATAAACCTAATGTATTGTTGATATGCACCGATCACTGGTACAGCAGCCTCCTTGGAGTTGCTGGCCATCCTTCAGTGCAGACCCCTGGCCTTGATGAAATAGCAGAAGGCGGTGTGCGCTTTACTAACGCATATTCGGAATGCCCGGTCTGCATCCCTGCACGTAGAACGCTGATGTCAGGACTCACACCGAAAAGCCACGGCGACCGTGTGTTCAATGACACTTTGACTTTTCCAGACGTCCCGACTCTGGCGCAGGCTTTCCGTAACGCTGGTTATCAGGCTGATGCAGTGGGGAAACTTCATGTTCACCCCCAGCGCGATCGCATTGGTTTCGACAGTGTGCTTCTTGATGATGAAGGTCGCCCGCAGTGGGGTGTGATTGATGATTACGACATTTATCTCGGCGACCAGGGTTATGCAGGTCGTCAGTTCGATCATGGAATGAGTAATAACCAGTATCACTGGCGTCCGTGGCATTTGCCTGAAGAAACGCATGCCACTGCATGGGCTGGCCGCATGATGGCTCGCACTATCAAGCGCCGCGACCCAACCAAGCCTGGTTTCTGGTATCTCGGTTTCCGCGCTCCGCATCCACCACTGGTTCCACCACAATCCTATCTGGATTTGTATAACGACATTGAGATTGACCAGCCAGCCCGCGGCAGTTGGGTATCGGATGATGCCAGTGAGCTACCCTTTGCCATCTCCGCCGGCGTTCAGCGCATGGGGCGTTATAACGAGCAACAACTGAAAGGGGCACGCAAAGCCTTCTACGCATTGTGCACGCAGATTGACCATCAGATTCGTTATCTGGTCGGCACCCTCCGCATGGAAGGGTTACTGGATAACACCATCATCTGCTTCATCAGTGATCATGGCGATATGATGGGAGAGCACGGCATGCTGGCTAAGCGCATGTTCTATGAGAACTCCGCGAACATTCCGATGATCATCCGTGGCGTGAAAGGCTGTACACGCGTCACTGAAGGTAAAACCGACAATCGCTTAGTTGGATTGGCTGACGTCATGCCTACGCTGCTGGATTTGTGCGGCATCGATGCTCCGGCTCACTGCGAAGGACTTTCAATGTTTAGCGATCAACGTCGTGACACTCTTTACGGTGAATGCAGTGAAGGCGATCACGCCACGCGCATGATACATGACGGGCGCTTCAAATTGATTTACTACGCAACTGGCAACGCCTTCCAGCTGTTCGACCTTGATAATGATCCGGGCGAAATGACCAACCTTTCCAACCAGGCTGAATATCATGATGTTCAGACTCGGTTACAGCAGGCACTGGCCGATGAACTTTACGGACAGGACCTGGAATGGATTCAGGAAGGTAAATTTGTGGGCTGGCCGGACAAACCTTTCGTCCTAGGTCCACACCGTAATCTGAACAGCCAGCGCGGTGATGGCTGGCCGCCGTCACCGCCCGTCGATATTCCGCAGGTTGAATGGCATAAAAACGTCGGCGAGTAGCGAGTTGGCAATCCGGGCGAACACGCCCGGTTCTTTATCTCTGTAAGGGCTTCCCACCAGGAAACCTCACCCTTTGTCACACAAGCCGGCGCTCACTCGCGTCAGGCCATAATAAAAGAGACTGACACTATGGATGCGAATCAAATCAGAGCTCATGCAGCTCAACGGGAAAGCAGCCGCGTACGTTACATGATCCTCTTTCTGTTATTTATCATCACGACGATTACTTACGCTGACCGCGCCACGCTATCGGTGACGGCTCCGCAGATGAAAGACGAATTGGGGATTACTTCCCTTCAGATGGGCTACATTTTTTCCGCGTTCAGCTGGTCATACGTAATTGCCCAGCTCCCTTCGGGCTGGATACTCGACAAATTTGGTTCGAAGCGCGTTTACTTCTGGGCGATTGCATTGTGGTCATTTTTCACCCTGATGCAGGGCACCGTTGGCTGGATCAGCAGCACAATTATGGCGGCGGCTGCGCTGTTTGTTTTACGTCTTTTAATGGGATTCGCTGAGGCACCAGCTTTTCCCACAAACGCCAAAGTGGTTTCTGCCTGGTTCCCGGTCTCTGAACGCGGCACCGCATCAGCGGTATTTAACTCCGGGCAATATTTTGCGGCCGTGGCCTTTACGCCTTTGATGGCCTGGCTGACTCACTACTTTGGCTGGCATGTGGTTTATGTGGTAATGGGCGTGGTGGGTTTCATTCTCGCGATAATCTGGCTTAAATCAATGCGGGACCCGGTTCGCCATCCGTCCATCAGCCAGGCTGAGCTAGACCTTATCGAACAGGGCGGCGGAACGATTGACTCCACTAAAATGAATGCGCAAGCGAGAACACAGAAATTTAACTGGGGACAGGTGCGCCAGTTGCTCGGCAGCCGCATGATGATTGGTGTCTATATTGCTCAGTTCTTTATAAACGTGCTGACATACTTTTTTATCACCTGGTTCCCTATTTACCTGGTAGAACAACGCGGTATGAATATTCTCGAAGCGGGCATGCTGGCTTCCCTGCCGGCCATCTGCGGCTTCTCCGGTGGCATTCTAGGTGGCGTATTTTCTGACGCACTGCTGCGTCGCGGTTTTTCTCTTACTGCGGCACGTAAAACCCCCATCGTGCTCGGCATGTTACTTGCCTCAAGCATAATCCTTTGCAACTACACCTCAGAGGTGTGGGTAGTGATTGCGCTGATGTCGGTGGCTTTCTTTGGTAAAGGCTTGGGTGCACTCGGCTGGGCCGTGGTTGCTGATACCTCACCTAAAGAAGCGATAGGCCTGTCTGGCTCCCTTTTTAACACCTTCGGAAACATCGCCGGCATCGTCACGCCTATCGTGATTGGCTACATTATTTCAATTACGCATTCTTATAATGGTGCGCTGATCTTTGTTGGTGTGAGCTCACTTGCCACTATGTTGTGCTACCTGCTGGTAGTAAAAGACATTAAACGTATGGAATTCCACTAAGAATTTCGAAAAGGAGAAGTCAGCCATGACCAATCAAAAAATTGTCGCACCTGAAGGTATGCAGTGGATTGCCGGAGGTGAGTTCCTGATGGGTTCGGATGACTTCTATCCTGAAGAACGCCCGGTTCGTGAGGTACAAGTTGAAGGATTTTGGCTGGATATCATGCCCGTCACAAATCTAGATTTTTCTCTGTTCATCGCGGAAACCGGTTATATCACCCTGGCTGAACAACCGCCCTTAGCGGAAGAATACCCCGATGTGGCCGCAGAAAACTTAGTCGCGGGATCAATGGTATTTCAATCCCCGGGGAAGAAGGTTCGCCCGTCTCATTACAGTGACTGGTGGTCATATATACCCGGTGCGTGTTGGCATCGCCCGGATGGGGTTAACTCGCTTACGCATGAAGATGCTCAGTTGCCTGTGGTCCAGATTGCATTTGCTGATGCACTTGCCTACGCCCACTGGGCAGGAAAGCGGCTACCGCTTGAAGCAGAATGGGAGTTTGCCGCCTGCGGCGGCTTACAACCCTCACCCTATGCGTGGGGAGCAGACTTCATGCCAGAGGGAAAAAAAATGGCTAATACCTGGCAAGGTCCGTTCCCGTTTGCAGGTGACGTTGCGCCAGGAAGTTATTTTTCCACATCGCCGGTCGGAGCGTTTCCTGCAAACCCGTTTGGCCTGCATGACATGATAGGGAATGTATGGGAATGGACCGCGGACAACTGGATGCCGGACCATCATCCGGCTCAGCGATCGTGCTGTTCTTCCTCGAAAGAGATGAAAAGGGGTTACGACGAAATCCGTAAAGTTCTAAAAGGCGGGTCGCATCTATGCGCCCCTAACTATTGTCAGCGCTATCGGCCGGCTGCCCGCCAGGGCCAGTCAGTCGATGGTGCAACGACACATATTGGCTTTCGCTGCGCGAAATAACGTGGTCTAAGTCCTGTTTTGAGTAAAACCCTTATGCTGAACGATTCACCCTCAGTCCCCAAAAAACCCTGGTGGTTAAGCGGTAAGGATCCGGACTACCGATTCTCACTGGCAAATGAGAGAACCTTCCTTGCCTGGATCCGTACTGCGCTTGCGTTCATGGCTGCAGCAGTGGGTATTGACCAGTTTGCCAGCCACCTCAGTCATCCCGCAGCGAAGCTTTTAATTATCAGTGGCCTAATTTTGTGTGCGTTTCTCCTTTCTCTACTTTCCTACTGGCGCTGGGCGAGAAACGAAAAAGCCATGCGATTTGAACAGCCGATTTCGCGTAACCCCCTGCTTTTAGTTCTTAGCGGCTTGGTCACGCTTATATGTGCTATTACAGCGTTCATCGTAGTCTATGGCTGAAGTTAAAAAAGACCCTGGCCTACAGCCAGAACGCACCGCGATTTCATGGTCAAGGACCCTGTACTTGATGCTGGTAGTTGCCGCTTTGTATCTGAAGTCTGCGCTGCACAACGGAAGCGTGCTTCTGAATATTGGCGCAGGATTACTTTTCATTGCGTCGTCAATTACCTTAGTGATGCGGGAGCGGCGTCTAATCTTTGTTCCAGATACCGACACTACATGCACAATCAAGGATCTAGCTATCAAAAAAACCATAGCGACTTTATTGTCCTTGGTAGCGTGCATGACAGCTATATCCTTCTTAATCAAGTGAGCCTTCGAACTTCCGCTTTTCGCTCATAGCGGACCCCGCGCAGTTGCAGGTCTGCTCCATGCCTGAAATGGACCTTAATGAAACTGCAGACAAGAGGTAAATAATGGATGTTTCTGTTGAGATTCGCGTCACGTTTAACAGCACCTTTTTTCTCAATTTGAATGGCGGTATCAGATAAGCCGATATTCTTTATAAGCGCATCATTTAACGAGCCTGAGTACGTCAGCGCACACGCTCGCTTACCGTCATAGTAAACTTAAGCGGGCCGCCCTCATGACAGCTATAACTGTGTGGCAGGTCTGTCCGGGCGATCACTGAAGAACCTTCACTTACAATCAGACGCTCCTCCCCTAAAGTCAGCAGAAGAGAGCCCTGTACTACATGTAAAAGTTCGCACGTGCCATCTGAGTGTCCCGGGGAATCGAAAATCTCTCCAGGATGCATTTTCCACTCCCACAACTCGATCATATCCGGTCCGCTTGTGCCGGCCAGCAAGCGCGCGGTGCCGCCATTGTCTCCACTCCACAGGCAGGGTATATCACCTGCTGCAATCAGATGCGCGTTGGGTTTGCTGGCAACGTTGACAATGTCTGCTACCGAGACGCCCATCGCTGCGGCAAGCTTGCAGAGGATTGCGATGCTGGGGTTTGCCCTGCATGCTTCAATTTCAACCAGCATACCTTTGCTCACACCCGCCAGACGTGAGAGTTCATCAAGCGACATTTTTTTCTGGCTGCGATACTGCTTCAGGGAAGCGGAAAGCGCCTCATTAATTCTGGACGCATCAGCGCCGGTCGTTATATTGACTTTTTTGTTCATCGGTCATTATCATAATCTAAAACGGTCATTTCAGGATTATCAAATGCTAATAGCTCATCCGTCAATCAGTTCCGACGTTGCCCGTCTGGCTCCCGGCTTCCGCGCTCTCAGCATCAGCGTATCTGCTGCACCACTGGTTAACGCCAATTTTGGCGAAGAAGCGCTTCGTAAAGCCTGTGAAGAGGTACTCAGCGGGCAACCTGGGTGGGCTGAAACGCATCTTAATGCATGGTCTGAAACCTTTCGCGCCTTCGGCGCGAAGCCCAGGCGCACGCCCTGCTCAGCAGAAGCCCTTCGCAAACGCGTGTTACGAGATGGATTTATGACACCGCTTGACCCTGTAGTTGACCTGTATAACGCAGTGAGTCTGCGGTATGCCGTTCCCGTGGGTGGTGAAAATCTGGAAGCCTATCGTGGCGCTCCCCGTCTCATTATTTCAGACGGCAGTGAACCATTTGACACCTTCAAAGACGGTGTTCCCTACGTTGAACAGCCCGATGCGGGAGAGGTAGTCTGGTGTGACGACTCAGGCGTTACCTGCCGACGCTGGAACTGGCGGCAGGGCATAAGAACGCGACTGAGTTCTTCAGATAAACACATGTGGTTCATTCTGGAAAGTCTGCCACAGATGCCAGTTGAAGCTCTGCATGAGGCCGGTAAAATGCTGACAGACGGGCTGGAAGTCATGATGCCGGGAATTCAGTCTGAAGTTTCATTCATTGAAACGCTCTAAGCGAATAGTAAACCGGCAGATCAACTGCCGGAACTCCCCCCCTCAATTGTCTGCTGTTCGCTTACAACTGTCCTTGAGTTTCCCGAAGATTACTGTGTGCCAAAAGTGGACATCGTTCTACCCTCAAAGGCTAATCTCACCACTTATGCGAATGCTAACAACGTTCTTCCAGCGCTTCTCTGATCCAATCACTGAACACACGCATGACGGCTTCTGTTCTGGCGGGGAGATGACGGTTGCGAGGCCAGAGCAAAGTGACTTCAGGCGCCCTGGTTTCCAGGGCGGGAAGAATACGAACCAGCTTATTGCTATCTAGCGCAGGCGCCACGATGAAATTAAGGCTCTGCACGATCCCCATTCCGGCAACAGCGAGCTGCACCCGCGCTTCGGCATCGCCCACAGATGCCACCGTATCCGGCCATAAAGTCCTGACTGCACCGTTACATTCAAATTCCCACCCCAGCTTCTCACCTGGCACCGGCAGCATAAAATCGATCAGTCGATGGGTATGCAACGCTTCAGGCGTTTCAGGTACGCCGAATTTCTGCAGGTATTCATGAGACGCCACATTTATGCGCAAAGGAAAGCCCAGCGAACGCTTGTGAAGATCCTGATCTTCCAGCCCACCAATGCGTATTGCGAAATCAATCTCTTCACGAACGAAATCACTGCGCTGATCGGTCAGGATGATTTCCGGGTGGATGTCAGGATACTGAAGCATCAGTTCAGGCAGGCGCGGAAAAATAATGGCGCGGGCAACTGAAACGTTAACGCTCACCCGGACCTTTCCGCTCAAGCGCTGCTGAGAGCCTTTCAGATCGGCTTCTACTTCATCCAACTCCACCAGCAACCGTTTACACGTAGCGTAATAGCGCTGACCCGCTTCTGTTGCGGCCACCGCGCGCGTAGTGCGGCCGAGGAGTTTCACGCCCAGATGTTCTTCCAGACGTGCAATACGCGCTGTCGCGTTTGATGGAGATATACCTGAGAGACTGGCTGCACGGCTGAAAGAGTGGGTTTCAATGATGCGGATAAACAATCGCATCGAGGTGAGCTGGTCAAACCGCATTGATTATTCTCTTTTTCAGAAGAATGAATTCGTATTCTACATTCTATACGCATGGTTTGGATCGCTCTACATTAAGTTCCTCAACCAAGAATTCAGGAGAATCAGATGCAATACGTTCGTTTTGGTCGTTCAGGATTAAGGGTTTCACGCTACACGCTGGGAGCCATGACATTCGGCAGCGGTGAGGGGATCTGGTCTTCTATCGCTGGGCTGCCTGTTGATGATGCAAAACACATCATCAGCGCGGCGCTGGACAAGGGAATCAATCTGGTGGATACAGCAGACGTCTATTCTCAGGGCCAGTCAGAGGTAGTGCTGGGGCAGGCATTAAAATCAATGCGCATAGACGATAGCAAAATGATGATTGCGACCAAGGTGCGACTGCGAACCGGCAATGGTCCGAATGACGTTGGTTTAGGGCGTTCACATATCATTAATACCGTAGAAAAAAGCCTGCAGCGGCTTCAACGCGATCACATCGACCTGCTGCAACTACACGATCGTGACAACCTGACCCCTCTGGATGAAACGCTACGAACGCTTGACGATTTAGTCACTCAGGGCAAGGTGCGGCATATTGGCGCCTGTAACTTCAGCGCAGCGGAAATGACGCAAGCCGATGCTTATTCACAGCAGTACGGAAAAGCGCGATTCACCAGTAATCAGGTACACTATTCGCTGGCGTGCCGCGATATTGAATTCGATGTAGCGAAAGCCGCACAGGCGGCCGATCATGCACTGATGATCTGGAGTCCATTGAGTGGAGGCTATCTTAGTGGAAAATATACCTCGAACACGCAGGAGCAGGGGCGTCGTTCTAAGCTGAACTTTCCACCAGTTGAACCAGCGCGCGTTGGTCCGGTGGTCGACGCGTTAATTGCCATCGCCAGAGAGATGGCCTGTTCACCAGCCACAGTCGCGCATGCATGGTTGCTGGGACGTCCCGAGGTCACCACCGTGATTGTCGGGGCGAAGAATGAACAGCAATTACTGCAGAATCTGGAAGCCGAGAATTTGATGCTATCGTCAGAGCAGGTAACGAAACTGGATGCTCTCTCTCAGCCTTCAATCCCCTATCCTTACTGGATGCAGTATTTTCATGATAAAGACCGTATGTGATGCTTGACCAGGCTGGGGACGGATGCTTATTGAGGCTTGATACTGCTTTCTTAGTGTTCGTCGGCCAGCTGACCTGCTCCCCGCTGATTGATTTAATGCGATGTCAGTAATGTCCGCAGACGCTCTTAGAAAACCTTCAGCGTCACCTGCTGGTCTACTACGTGTCAACAGCAGGCGTTTAGATAGATAATTAAGCAAGAATGTGATCAATTGACGTATGTTCTTAGCGGGTTAAAGCTACTAATACGGCGGCAAGGAGTCCTATTCAATGAATGGGCGGAAAATCAAACACCCCATCAAAATAGACCTTGCCGTCTCATCCCTACATCTCTTTCACATCAGACATGCATGCCGCGTAATATCTGCGCCCTACACTCTAATGAACCGAAGCAACGGCCAATTCCGGCCGTTCCTCCCCAAATCTCATTCAGTTCGCGGCTGCATCTGGCTAGCATCGCCATCCAAAAACGACTCAACCGCGTCGGAAAACCGCTCAGGCTGATCAAGCATAACAAAGTGAAAACTGTCATCGATCCGTGTGAAGTGGATATCGGGTGCAGCAGCATAGGCTTGACGGTACATCGCATCCACGCTGGCTGCTGGTACGCCGAATAGCGTGTCATACGCGTATACGACCTCAATCGACGCTCTGATGCGGCCAAGTTCGGGACGCAAATCGGTGATCATCACTTCATACACGGCATCGGCAATGGTTTTACGGTCGGAATGGATTCCTGCCGCCACCAGTGCTGGCCTCACCGCCTCGGTCTTCGCTAAACGGGCGATGGATGCTTTCTGAAATTCCGTGAATTGCTCCGGCGACTGCCCCAAAATTAAATTTCGCGTCGCAGTGGCCTGCGGGGCGACCGTTTCGCTGGTCGCCGCTGGATTGAACATCAATGAATAGAACGGCAACGCATCAACGACCATCACGCGCCCCACCAGGTCAGGATGACGAGCAGCCAGCATCAATGCCATTTCTCCCCCAAGGGAATGGCCAATGATCGTCGGGGCTTTGATGTGCTGGGCGTGAATATATGCAGCGATGGCGTCAACTGCCGGAGCCATGATTTTCCCGTCCGGCTTGGCAATGGCAGCCGTATTCGCGAAGCCTGCAAGCTCGATAAGATGAATGCGATGGTTCTTGCGTAATTTTGCAGATAAATCGGCCCAAACGTCGCGCGATGACGCCAGCCCAGGAATCAATATGACATCTGTTCCCGTTCCTTGCGTCTCCACGGAGATTCGCTGTGAGTTCGGATGTGCTGGAGGTACAGGCAATGGAGATCGAAAGCGCACACGTCTGAACTCCAGTTACATTCAGAAATATCGTATGCCGTCTTCTGCTTGA
>NZ_CAJCKS010000102.1:0-17957 GCF_903970985.1 Pantoea sp. ME81
GTAAAGACGCGGATGCAGCTGTGCACAGTGCGGTAGTGCTGGAAGAAGTGGCTTACATGGCACTTCACACGGAACAACTGCGCAGCGAATTGCCTCCGATTTCGCAGAATTTACTCGATCTGCATTATCTGCGTAAGCATGGCAAGAATGCATGGTACGGGCAGAATTGAACATTGAAACTTCATTGAGGCGCCTGAGGGCGCCTTAATTTTTTGCTATTTAGCGCTGGTATGGCGATGCATATCATAAAAAAGAAACGCCAAATCTATATAAATAAAACACTGTTTCATTAATATCGATTCGATCACTTTTTTCCTGACTGCCAGTGGTTATCTTGCCTGCCATGCCATCCGGCGAACGATAACGCACCTCCTTCTGGCTCAGTAAAGGTGACACAACTATGCATATCAAACGTGCAATCGATAAGATTCCAGGCGGTATGATGTTAATTCCGCTGTTTTTGGGCGCGCTTTGCCACACGTTTTCACCCGGCGCAGGAAAATACTTTGGCTCTTTTACTAACGGCCTGATGACGGGCACCGTGCCGATTCTGGCGGTATGGTTCTTCTGTATGGGGGCATCGATCAAACTCAGCGCAACCGGAACCGTGCTGCGTAAATCCGGCACCCTGGTATTAACCAAAATCGCCGTTGCCTGGGTCGTGGCTGCCGTGGCATCCCGCATGATGCCGGAAAATGGCGTAGAAGTCGGTATGTTTGCCGGTTTATCCACGCTAGCATTGGTTGCTGCGATGGACATGACCAATGGCGGCCTTTATGCCTCCATCATGCAGCAATACGGTTCAAAAGAAGAAGCAGGCGCGTTTGTGCTGATGTCGCTGGAATCGGGTCCGCTGATGACCATGGTGATCCTGGGGACCGCAGGCATTGCTTCGTTTGAGCCACACGTGTTTGTTGGCGCGGTGTTGCCCTTTATTGTCGGTTTCGCGCTTGGCAATCTTGACCCGGAATTGCGCGAATTCTTTGGCAAAGCCGTACATACCTTAATCCCGTTCTTTGCCTTCGCTTTGGGTAACACCATCGATTTGGCCGTGATCGCACAAACCGGTTTATTGGGCGTATTGCTCGGTGTTGCCGTCATCATCATCACCGGTATCCCACTCATTATTGCCGACCGATTAATTGGTGGTGGTGATGGCACGGCTGGGATCGCAGCATCCAGCACCGCAGGCGCGGCAGTGGCGACGCCGGTGCTGATTGCCGAGATGCTGCCACAGTTTAAACCGGTCGCACCCGCAGCCACCGCACTGGTGGCGACATCCGTTATTGTGACTTCTGTATTAGTACCGATTATCACCGCCGTCTATTCCAAACGCGTTAAGCGTTCTCATGTGGCGGTAGGACAGCGCGCTGCCATCAAGTAAGCCTGCTTATCTTTCCCCGACCCCATGGTCGGGGATATCTCTGGATTTTACTTTATAAATCAATCTCTCATTTGGTCTGGCCTCACTCTGGATTACGCTGATGTTGCGTTTAACGCATCACATAACTAGAGGATGAGACTATGACAGTAATTAACCAACCAACTTGCAGATTGTTTACCGAAGTCGGACAAACCACCCAGCTGGCGGCCTACTATGAAGAGGGCCGACACACCATGTGGATGATGCTGCGTGCCCAACCGCGCCCCAGTTTCAACCACGAATTAATTGAGGAGATCATGAATCTGAGCTATGCCGCGCAACGTTCGGGTTTGCCGATTGATTTTTGGGTGACGGGTTCGCTGGTACCACAGATGTTCAACGCCGGAGGCGATTTGCGTTTCTTTGTGGAGTGCATTCGTAACAACCGTCGTGAAGCGCTGCGGGCCTATGCGCGTGCCTGCGTGGATTGCATCCATTCGGCAGCGCGGGGTTTTGATACCGGAGCGGTGACGCTGGCCATGATTGAAGGGAGTGCATTGGGTGGTGGCTTTGAAGCCGCGCTGGCCCATCACTTCATTCTGGCGCAAAACTCTGCACGGATGGGGTTCCCGGAGATCGCGTTCAATCTGTTCCCTGGCATGGGCGGCTATTCACTGGTTGCACGGCGTTCCGGCATGAAGCTGGCCGAAGAGCTGATCTGTGAAGGGGAGTCGCACAGCGCAGAGTGGTATGAGACGCGCGGTCTGGTAGATAAAGTCTTCCAGCCAGGCGATGCTTACCGTACCACGCGTACATTTATCGATACGCTACGTCCGAAGCTGAATGGTGTGCGTGCCATGTTGAAAGCGCGCCAGCGCGTACTGCAACTCTCGCGAGCCGAGCTGATGGATATTACGGAAGATTGGGTGGATTACGCCTTTACACTGGAGCCTAAAGACATTGCTTACATGGAACGACTGGTGCAACTACAGAACCGTCATAGCGCATCCCTGCGCAAAGCCGGATAATCGAGAGCAGCGTTAAACGCGGGCAGGATGCTTAGCCAGCCAATGCCCGAGCTGTTCTGCGGGCATTGGTTTTGCATAAAGATAACCCTGACGCCCATCGACACCGTTGGTCATCACAAACTTCTCCTCAGCTTTGGTTTCAATCCCTTCCGCAATGACTTGCAGATCGAGGGTTTTGGCCACGGCGACAATGGCACGGACCAAAGATTGCGCCACCGGTTGTTTGTTGATGTTACGTACGAAACTTTGATCCAGTTTGATTGCATCAATGGGCACGCGAGCCAACTGGGAAAGCGAGGAATAACCTGTACCAAAGTCATCAAGATGAACCTGAGCCCCCAGTTCCTGGAACTGCTTCATCAGCGTGAGTGCACCGGCTTCGTTCTCAATCAGGCAGCTTTCGGTGAGCTCGATATCAATGGGACAATCCGTGAGGCCGGCTTCGCTCAGCGCCTGCTTTAAATCGGTATAAATACTTTGGTCAATCAATTGTTTAGCCGAAACATTAACGGCAACGCGCAGGTAAATTCCCTCGCTGCGCCACTGAATAATTTGTTGCAGAACGTTCAGCATCACCCAGCGGCCGAGCGGCACGATGAGGCCCGATTCTTCAGCATACGAGATAAAGTCGCCAGGCGGCACCAGACCGCGCTCGACGGAATTCCAGCGCACCAATGCTTCTGCGCTGCGCACTTCGCCGTCACGATCTAATTTGGGCTGGTAGTACACCACCAGATGCTCCAGTTCCAGTGCTTTACGCAGGTTAGTATCAAGCCAGAGATATTCGAAAACACGCTGATTCATCTCGTTAGCGAACACGCAGAATTTACCGCGCCCATTCTCTTTGGCGTGATACATCGCGGTATCGGCGTTGCGGATCAGACTTTCCCGATCCTCGCCGTGCAGCGGGGCCAGGGCGATACCAATCGAGCAGCCGCTGTAGACTTCGATCAAACCGACGCGGAAGGGTTGACGCAGGCGCTCAAGAATACGTGATGCCATGGCTTCCAGCGCAGCCTGGCTGGTATGTTCTGCCAGTACCACGAACTCATCACCACCAAGACGGGCCAGCGTCTGATCTTTGCCCAGACAGCTGAGAATGGCGAGGGAGACCGCTTGCAGCAGTTGGTCGCCAAACATATGGCCGTAGGCGTCGTTCACCTTCTTAAAATTGTCCAGATCGAGATAAACCACGCCAGTTTGACTGCCATTGGCTAATTCCAGTGCCAGACTAATCTGTTGATGGATGGCATTGCGGTTCGGTAAACCGGTCACCGTATCGGTATTGGCGAGGACGCGTAAGCGTTCCTGAGCACGTCGCTCTTCTGTGATGTCGGTTCCAGAACAGATGAGGAAAATTTCATTTTTCCCACTACCACTGTGCACAAACTTATTACGAAACAGAAACAGTCGCTGGCCTTTTTTGGTTTTGATCCAGCGTTCCACTTCATAAGAATTGCCATCTCGGAAGAAACCCGAAATGTTGCGTCGCGAAGCCTGCGCTTCCTGCTTGGTCATGAACAGTTGAAACACGTTGCGGCCGATCACTTCCTGCTCTTTCAGACCCGTGTACTCTTCACTTAAACGATTGAATCGCTGAATATTCCCGCGTTGGTCGAGGATCACAATCACCGAGTTTGCTTCGGAAACCACTTGTTCAGCAAAAGACAATCCGAGTGTTAAATCACGCGCCACGGAGGAGGTATCACCCCAGGCGGAAGAGGTACCAGCCCATGTTGATTGGTTGACCTTGCGGCCGACAAAGTGCATAGGCACCGGCGCACCGCGCAGGGAGAGTGTCAGGTTGATACTGGAGGTGATCACCGTCATCGCACGCAGCAAACTGGCCTGCGCGGGGGTTAATGGAACCGCCAAATTGGTATTGGCATTCTCATCTTCGGCAAAATGCAAAGCATCGCTATCTGAAGTTAAACGCCAATGAGGGCTGGTTGTGCCAAACAGGGTGTATAGCAACGTTTGCCCTTGTTCATCGGTCATGGAAACTTCCTCCGGGGAAATGCTGAGCAGGCGGTATCTCATTATTTTAGCAACAGTATTCAACCTCCTGCGTTAGCACAAGATGCAAACCAAATATATTTTTGTTTTCACTAAAGAATGGCACGAAAAAGCCCCGAAAATCGGGGCTTAAAAATGTCAGCAAGGACACTTGCCGAGCTTGCCTGCCTGGCTGGGAAAACGGGCCTCAAGGCAGTAGCGATGAAAGGCTCGCTCATCCATTGGCGTTTGCCCAGGATGGTGCTCACGCATATGCTTCAGATAAGTTTGATAGTCATGAACGCCAACCATTAAGCGAAAACTTTGCTTCAATCCCTGCCATATTTGTTGCCAGCGATTAAGAGTTTGCCCGGTGGCCTGGGGTGCGATCGGTAAGCAATGCTGAATGTGCCAGACACCAATCGGTTTTTTCCAGCGATGAATGGACTCAGACATTCCGCACCTCCTTACGGAGGGAGACTTCGGATTCATGGGTGGTAGGTACCTGACTGCCCAGGGCACGGCGAATAACAAAGAACGCTGCAATCAACATGGTCACGGCCACCAGCATAAAGAAGCCACACAGGGCCGCGTTAATTTGATTGCTAAATACGATAGTTTGCATGTCCGCCACGGTTTTCGCCGGAGCGATAATCACCCCCTCATCAATTCCTTTACGGAACTTGTTGGCTTGCGCAAGGAAGCCAATGGAGGGCTTCTCGTGGAAAATCTTCTGCCAACCGGCGGTCATGGAGGTCACAAACAGCCAGGCGGTCGGTAAAATCGTCACCCACGCGTAACGCTGTTTCTTCATTTTGAACAGCACCACGGTGCCGAGAATCAACGCCATTGAGGCCAGCATCTGGTTGCCAATGCCAAACAGCGGCCAAAGGGTATTGATGCCGCCCAGCGGATCGACGACACCCTGGTAGACAAAGAAGCCCCATCCGGCTACGGCCACCGTGGTGCCCGCCATATTGCCCAGCCAGGAACGGTTGTTGGCCATGGAGGGCACCACGGTGCCGACCAAATCCTGCACCATAAAGCGACAGGCGCGGGTACCGGCATCGACCGCCGTCAGGATGAACAGCGCTTCAAACAGAATGGCGAAGTGATACCAGAACGCCATCATCACCCGGCTGTTAAATACCTCGGTGATGATGTGCGCCATCCCCACGGCGAAGGTTGGTGCGCCACCGGCCCGCGAGAGGACAGTACTTTCACCCACATCGCGCGCGATACCGCTCAGCATCTCCGGCGTCACGACAAAGCCCCAGCCGTTAATCACCTGTGAGGCACTTTCCACCGTCGTACCAATCAGCGCGGCAGGGGCGTTCATAGCAAAATAGACGCCCGGATCGAGCACCGAGGCACATATCAGCGCCATGATCGCCACGAAGGATTCCATCAGCATCGCACCATAGCCGATGAATCGGATATGACTTTCACGCTCCACCAGTTTTGGCGTGGTGCCACTGGAGACCAGCGCATGGAAACCGGAGATGGCGCCACAGGCGATAGTGATAAACAGGAACGGGAACAGCGCACCGGAGAACACCGGCCCACTACCGTCGATAAATTTGGTCACCGCCGGCATTTTCAGTTCCGGCATGGCGAACAGAATCCCAACCGCCAGCCCGATAATGACACCGATTTTCAGGAAGGTTGAGAGGTAATCACGCGGAGCCAGCAGCAGCCACACCGGCAGCGAAGAGGCGACGAAGCCATAGATAACCAGCACCCAGGTCAGTTCGGTGCCTTTCAGTGTGAAGAGCGGTCCCCAATAGGGATCGGCAGCCACATCGCCACCGTAAATGATCGCCGCCATCATCAGCACAAAACCGATAATCGACACTTCAGCGATCTTGCCGGGGCGCAGATAGCGCATATACACGCCCATAAACAGCGCGATTGGAATGGTTGCAGCGATGGTAAACAGTCCCCACGGACTGTTGGCTAACGCTTTCACCACCACCAGCGCCAGCGCGGACAGGATGATGATCATCACGCCAAGCGCACCGAGCATGGTGACCACGCCAGCAAACGAACCCAGCTCCTGACGTGCCATTTCACCCAACGAGCGACCATCACGACGGGTAGAGATGAACAGGATCAAGAAATCCTGCACCGCACCAGCCAACATCACGCCAACCAAAATCCAGATGGTGCCAGGCAGAAAGCCCATCTGCGCCGCGAGAATCGGGCCAACCAGTGGACCGGCACCAGCAATCGCCGCAAAGTGGTGGCCGAACAGTACCCATTTATTGGTCGGCACATAATCGAGACCATCATTCAGCCGCTCGGCAGGCGTGCGGCGACGGTCATCCAGTTCGAAAATACGTTCAGCGATAAACAGGCTGTAGAAGCGATACGCAATGCTGTAGCAGGCAACGGACGCAATAACCAGCCAGACGGCGTTGACGTGTTCGCCACGGCTGAGCGCCAGCATGGCAAACGCACCCGCACCAATTAACGCCACCGCTAACCAGATCAATCCGGTTTTGACGTTGTTCATGAGTTAACTCCTTGTAGAGACCGGGAAAATAGGCGATCGGATACAACAAGTTAAAAGTAATGTAATGAATTGTTAACGACAGGGATTCGAATCAGAAGTGTGAAGCGGAAGGCAAATTTAACATCAGATAAAACTTAGAGGGAAAAATGCGGGATAACGGCTGTTATCCCGCAGATATTCATGCTCAGGCAGCTGGGCGCGCCACCACGCTACGGGTTTCCATACGCACTTCGGCGATGGTCACGTCGATAATGTCGGTCACACGGTAGGCCACTTCACCTTTGATCTGCACGGTGCCGCTCTCTTGTGAGCACACCAGCTCATCACGCACCGCGTGAATGAACGGGGCAGGGATAAAGGCAACCGCACCGTTCTCCAGCAGACGCACGCGCATACCGCCACGAGACACATCGATGATTTCGGCGCTGAACTTGCGGTCAGTTCCGGCAGACGGCGCGAGGAAGCGCGCATACAGCCAGTCACCGACATCACGTTCGGCCATGCGGTTCAGGCGACGACGCTCACTCATAATGGTGGTGAACTCGTCTTTTGGACGGGCAATGCTGTCGCCGCGCACAATCGCTTTCAGCAGGCGATGGTTGATCATATCGCCGAATTTACGAATCGGCGATGTCCAGGTTGCATAGGCTTCGAGACCCAGACCAAAGTGCGGACCCGGTTCGGTGCCGACTTCAGCGAAGCTCTGGAAGCGACGAATACGGCTATCGAGGTACTGGGTTGGCTGGGCATCCAGCTCACGACGTAGCTGGCGGAAACCTTCCAGCGTGGTGATCGCCTGTGGATCCACGGTGATACCGTGACCGGCCAGCACGCCAGCAGCTTGCTCCGCATTGGCCAGATCGAAGCCGGTGTGCAGGTTATAGATACCGAAGCCCAACTTCTCCTGCAGCACTTTGGCCGCGCAGACGTTAGCCAGAATCATCGACTCTTCAACGATGCGGTTGGCGATGCGGCGCGGCTCAGAAATGATATCCAGCACTTCGCCTTTTTCACCCAGCACAAAGCGGTAATCAGGGCGATCTTTGAACACCAGCGCGTGAGTTTGACGCCACTCGCTGCGCGCCAGACACACACGATGCAACAAGCGAATCTGCTCGGCAATCGCCTCATTCTCTGGCTGCCAGCTACCGGCGTTTTCCAGCCAGTCTGACACTTCGTCATAGACCAGCTTGGCTTTAGATTCGATCCAAGCCGCAAAGAAATGCACTTCACCCGTTACGCTGCCGTCTGGCGTGAGCGTCACGCGACAGGCCAGCGCTGGACGACGCACATTTGGGCGCAGCGAACAGATGTCATCAGACAGTTCGCGCGGCAGCATAGGGATGTTGAAGCCAGGCAAATAGTTGGTGAAGGCGCGCTTTGAAGCCAGCTTATCCAGCTCGCTGCCTTCCGCTACGTAAGCGGTCGGATCGGCAATCGCGATGGTCAGCTGCAGATTGCCGTCAGCCTGCTCTTCAACATACAGCGCATCATCCATATCTTCGGTGCTGGCGCTGTCGATAGTGACGAAGTTGAGCGCGGTAAGGTCTTCGCGCTGCAAGTGCTCATCCAGCATTTCGCCGAAGCCAACTTTCGGGGCTTCGCGCTCCAGATTATGGCGCGACAGGGTGACCCACCACGGCGCAAGATGATCGTCCGCAGTGACAATGAATTCGGTCAGTTCAGCATAGAATCCGCGATCGCCTTTCAGCGGATGGCGGCGCATTTCAGCCACGGCCCAGTCGCCATTCTGAAAATCATGGGTGACGTCTCGGGCAGCGCGGCACTGGATCGCCTCTTTCAGCAGCGGATGGTCAGGCACAATCGACAAACGATCGTCCTTCTTCTGCACGCGGCCCACAAAGCGGGTCAGGAACGGCTCAATCAGGGTTTCCGGCTCGGCGCTCTCGCGATCTTTATCAGTGTGGATAACCGCAGAAATACGGTCACCGTGCATCACTTTTTTCATCTGCGGAGGGGGAATGAAGTAGCTTTTTTGGGCATCGACTTCGAGGAAGCCAAAGCCTTTTTCCGTGCCTTTCACAACACCTTCGGCGCGCGGAGTTTGCGCGTGAAGCTTCTCTTTCAGCTGCGCGAGCAGCGGGTTATCCTGGAACATAATGTATTTAGTTTCGTGGCCTAAGAGCGGTGGACAGTTTTACGCGAATCAGGGGCGCGCGGCAAGGCCAAAACAGGCTAAAAAGCCGCATTACGCGGCTTTTTACCTTCTGATAACGCTGACGACTCAGGCGATACGTTGGGTCGGTACAGCGGCGGTTAACGCCAGTTTTACCGGCACCGATTTCGAGGTCGGCGTCCCGCTGCCGTCACCATAGCTGGAGAGCGGCACCAGCGGGTTGGTTTCCGGATAATAGGCCGCGAGGTTACCGCGCGGAATGTTATACGGCACCAGCTTAAAGCCACTCACACGACGCGTCAGGCCATCATTCCACAGTGTTTCGATATCCACCAACTGGCCTTCACTGAAGCCGAGTGACGCCATGTCATCCGGGTGGATAAACACCACTTCACGCTGACCATACACGCCGCGGTAGCGGTCATCGAGGCCGTAAATGGTGGTGTTGTACTGGTCATGCGAACGCAGAGTTTGCAACGTGAACGGCACCTCCACTTCGCTGCCCAGCTGTGGGAACAGCGAGGTTGGCAAGGCTGCCGCGCTGAACTCCGCCCGTTTGCTTGGTGTATTAAAACGCAACTCCGCTGCTGCGCTACCCAGGTAGAATCCACCCGGAATATCACACTTGTTATTGAAGTCAGCAAAGCCAGGAATGGTGGCACCAATGTGATCGCGGATCACGTTGTAATCATCGGCCATGCCCAGCCAGTCAATCTTGTCACTGCCCAGCGTGGCGTGTGCAATACCGGCCACAATCGCGGTTTCGGAGCGCTGGGTGTCTGCCAGAGGAATACCCACACCTTCTGAGGCGTGCACCATGCTGAAAGAGTCTTCAACGGTGATGAACTGGTTACCGCTGGCCTGACGATCGCGCTCAGTACGGCCGAGCGTCGGCAGAATCAAACCTTCGTGGCCCGGCACCAGATGGCTGCGATTGAGTTTGGTGCTGATATGCACGGTCAGACCGCAATGCTGTAGCGCTTCCTCCGTCACCGGGGAATCGGGTGCGGCAGCCGCAAGGTTGCCGCCCAGGGCGATCAGCACTTTCACTTCATCACGCAGCATCGCGCCCAGCGCTTCAACGGTGTTATGACCGTGTTCACGCGGCGGTTCGAAGCCGAAATGCGCGCCCAAGGCATCAAGGAAAGGCTTATTGGGTTTCTCATCGATCCCCATGGTGCGGTTCCCCTGCACGTTACTGTGGCCGCGCACCGGACACAGGCCAGCGCCTTTTTTACCCAGCTGTCCAAACAGCAGTTGCAGGTTGGTTATCTCACGCACTGTATCAACGGAGTGTTTATGCTGAGTCACGCCCATCGCCCAGGTAATAATGACACGCTCAGCGCTCTGGTAGATCGCGGCCGCTTCCCGAATCTGCGCTTCGCTCAGGCCGGATTGACGCACGATATCGTCCCAGCGCGTGTTATCCACGGCAGCCAGATAGCTCTCAATGCCATGGGTGTTGGCGTCGATAAATTCTTGATCGAAGATGCCCGGTTCACCCGCAGCTAAACGCTCGCGTTGCACTTCCAGCAGAGTTTTCACCATGCCGCGAATCGCTGCCATGTCACCGCCAAGATTGGGCTGATAATAGGCAGAACTAATGGTTCCCGCCATGGAGGTGACGATTTCCAGTGGTTTTTGCGGGTCGGCAAAACGTTCCAGCCCACGCTCGCGCAAGGTATTAAAGGTAACGATTTTCGCACCGTGATCGGCAGCGTGGCGCAGGCTGTGCAGCATACGTGGATGGTTAGTGCCCGGATTTTGACCGATAACGAAAATCGCATTGGCGTGGTCAAAATCATCGAGACGAATGGTGCCTTTCCCGACGCCGATGCTGCGCTTCAAGCCGGTGCCGCTGGCTTCGTGGCACATGTTGGAACAGTCAGGGAAGTTATTGGTGCCCATCACACGGCCAAACAGTTGATAGAGCCATGAGGCTTCGTTACTGGCGCGCCCGGAAGTGTAAAGTTCCATCTGGTCGGGATGGTCCATCGCCTTGAGGTGACGGGCGATCATCGCCAACGCATCATCCCAGCTGATCGGTTCATAGTGATCGGTGGCGCTGTTATAGCGCATCGGATGCGTCAGGCGTCCCTGATACTCCAGGAAATAGTCGCTCTGTTGATAAAGCGTGCTCACGCTGTGCTGAGCGAAAAACTCGGGCTCCACCACGCGGCGGGTCGCTTCCCAGGTCACCGCTTTCGCGCCGTTCTCACAGAAGCTGAAGGTGCTCTTGTTGTCATCACCCCATGCACAACCCGGGCAGTCAAAGCCACGCGCTTTGTTCATGCGCATCAAATTGCGCATGTTTTTCAGCGCAGCTTTACTATCAAGGACGAAACGGGTGGTAGCTTCCAAAGAGCCCCAGCCGCCAGCAGCGGCACGATAAGGCTGAATTTTACGTTTAAATTTCATAGTCGTTGCAGGCTTATTGTTTATGAATTGTTATCAGAATATGACTTCTGTTGTGAGGAAGTGTGCGACTGACAGCAAAAGTTGTCTAATTGATTGGTTTAATGGTGCGATAGGCGGCGTTTATCGCGTTCAAGCCGGCAGAAGCGTGATGCAGTTCAAACTTTACCCGCTGGCAGGACCGGGCTGCGACGTGAGAATCCAATAACTGGCTAATAATTGCTCTTTCAATTGATGAAAGGGCGCGCACCATGAAGAATCTTGCCAGCCAAATTCACGCCTTCGGTAAAGCCTTAATGATGCCGATCTCCGTTATTGCCGCCGCCGGGATTTTTCTCGGGCTGGCTGCGGCGATGCAGAACCCCGCCGTCACCGGTGATGCCTTTGCCAATCTACAGGTACCACAGCTGATTATTGGCTTTATCCGCAAAGTGGCGGCGGCTCTATTTGCCAATCTGCCCGTGTTCTTCGCCGTTGCCAGCGCCATCGGTCTGGCGAAAGCGGAGAAGCCTACTGCGGCTTTTGCGGCAGTCATTGGCTATGTCGTGATGAATGTGGGCATCAGTGCTACGCTGGCCGCCAAAGGGCTGACGGCGGCTACTACGACCCCAGAAGCCTTACAGCAAGCAGGCCTGGATCAAACCACGGCGATGATGACCTCGGCAGAGTACATCGAGATGCTGGGCATCTTTACTTACAACATGAGTGTGCTTGGCGGTGTGATTGCCGGGCTGGTCACCGTGGCACTGCATAATCGCTTTTACACGCAAACATTGCCGACGGCGATTAGCTTTTTCGGCGGGCGGCGCTTTGTCCCCATCGTCACCGTTATTGTCTTGCCGCTGATTGGCGTGCTGCTGGCCTTGATCTGGCCCACGATCGGCGAAGGCATTGCCTGGGTCGGCAAGATGATTGGGAAAAGCGGCCAGTACGGCGCGTTTCTGCTGGGAACCGGCGAACGTCTGCTTATCCCGACTGGCTTGCACCATATACTCAATGAAACAGTGCGTTTCACCCCTATCGGTGGCATGGCGACGGTGGACGGGCAAACCATTGTTGGTGCACTGAATATCTTCAACACTTCGCTCACCAATCCAGGCGCTATACCTGATGAGACGGTGCGCAGTGCCACCCAATTCCTGGCTCAGGGTAAAATTCCGGTGATGATGTTCGGCTTGCCTGCTGCTGCACTGGCGATCTACCACACCGCGCGTCCGGAGCATAAACAGCGGGTTAAAGCGCTGGTGATGGCAGGTGCGTTGACCTCCTTCACCACCGGCATCACTGAACCGCTGGAGTTCTGTTTTATCTTCGTATCACCGGTGCTCTACATCCTGCATGCGTTATTGACCGGCCTGTCATTTATGCTGATGTCGATGCTGCATTTAATGATCGGCAACGTGCAGGGCGGCGCGATCGATCTGGTGGTGTTCGGTATTCTCGGCGGCAGTAAAACCCAATGGTGGTGGACGGTAGCGCTGGGGGTGATTTATGCGCCGATCTACTATTACGGCTTCCGTTTTGTCATAACGCGCATGCAAGTGGAAACGCCGGGGCGTGAATCGGATGAGGAGCCGCAAACCGCGCAGGTGACAGCGGATGAACGTACTCTGGTGATCATCAGCGGGTTGGGCGGCGAGGCCAATATAGAGGACGTCGATTGCTGTTTCACACGCCTGCGGGTGCGCGTGAAAGAGATGAAAGAGGTGGTGGATCAAACGCTGCTGACCACCGGAGCTAACGGGATTAACCGTGTCAGCGATCACGATGTGCAGGTGATTTACGGTCCGCAGGTGGAGAAAATTGCTAACGAAGTGAAAAGTGCACTGGGCGTGGCGTAACACACTTAGTTATCATGCTAATAATAAAATGAGCAATCAATGTTAAACCCCCCTAGCTGAGATGGGAGATGATGACTTCGCCCCTTCAAGAGCTAAGCCATTAAGAGTGCCGGAGATAAGCGCCGGGTGGGGCATCAACTTTCCACCGAAGGCTGCCGCAGGGCGGCCTTCGTGCTTTTTGTGCCGTGAACAGGATAAAGCGGTGCAGGTTTGCTACCATAGCGCGATCGTGACTTTAAGGTGGATGCCAAAATCGACATCAAGCAATTGATATATCTCTGTAATTTAGAACGCGAGCGCCATTTTGGCCGCGCGGCAGAGGCCAGCTTTGTCAGTCAGCCGACCTTATCGATGCGGTTAAAAAACCTTGAGCGCGAACTGGGTTTATCGCTGATCAATCGCAGCAACAACTTTGACGGCTTTACGCCGGAAGGGGAACGCGTGCTGACCTGGGCGCGTGAGATCGTGTCGGTCTACTCGGGCCTGAAACTGGAAGTCGAATCGCTGAAGCACGGCGTCAACGGCACGCTGCGACTCGGCGTGATGCCACAGTGCAGTGTCGCGTTACCGGCGTTACTCAAAGCGGTTGAAACGCGTTATCCGCAGCTGGATTATCGTGTCTCCGCCATGAGTGCGGACCAACTGCTGGAAGCCCTCAACAGCCATACGGTGGACGGCGGGATTGGCTTCTTCGAACTCACCGCCCTGCGAGAACTACACTTCCAGACCGCACTGTTAAAAGATCCCGGCGTGGAGGCGATTTTTAATCCTCAACATTTTCCGGATTTACTGCAGCACGACACGCTTTCACTTTCACAGCTGGCGCAACAACCGCTGTGTCTTGCGGAACCTACGCGCTATTTCCGTCGTTACGTGGATAGCCAGCTGCGCGAAACCGGCCTGTTACCGCGAGTGATTGTGGAAAGTGCGTCGATTATGCAGTTGTTGCAGAGCGCGCAAGTGGGATTGGGCGTGATGGTGTCGCCGCGTGGGCATTTACTGCCGGAGATGCTGCAAAATCTGGCTCGAAGGCCGATCGAGATGGCGCCCATGGGACGCCAGGCTGCGTTAGTGATTGCTGAGCCGGGCAGGGCATCACCGCTGGCTCAACATTTCTTTGACGAAGCGCGACGGCATCTGCCGGATTAACGCGTTTCGCCCAGCGCCATCCCTAACCTATCCTGCCAACTGGCAAACGCCACTGCCTGCAACAGTGTGAAAATGCGCTCGGTTCCCCATCCCGCATTCAGTAAAGGCTGCAGGTGTGCTGCGCTAAAGCGCTCTGGCATGCGAACCAACTGGGCGCAAACGCCAATTAACGGCTGCGTTTCACCCGCTTTATCAACATCCGCCAGCAACGCTTCGCGCTGACTGCCGGCATGACGTGCGAACTGGCGCTGACAGCCCAGGATGCGCGCACTGGTTGCCAGCGCCAATGCGGTTTCCTCGTCATGATTTTCGCTGATGCGCTGTTGCAGGGTTGCCCAGCCATACAACGCCTGCGCGTCATGCACCAGCAACCAAACCGCATCGTCCAAACCTTCTATACCCTGACAAAAGGTGATCGCCGCCAGTTGATCGGCGCTGGCATAGCGCAATTCAACTGGCTTAAGTGCGTGCTGCCATGCAACGTCACGGGCAAAGAACGTGACATCAGCATCCGCTGGTGGTGATACGCCGGGTATCCAGCGTACCGGTAAGCCCATCATGGCTTGCAGTGCCGCAACGACTCGCGCCTGATAGCTGACGAATCCTACCAGTTGATTGAGAGTGACGATATCTGGCTCAGTGAGCCCGACGGCATCCAGGGCGCTGATACCAGTGACATTGATCAGTGCCGGTTGCATCGCCAACTGACGCGCGTACTGGGTGATTTGTGTCAGACGGTTATTACTCTCGCGAGAGGAATCCGGGCCCGGCAGGGGGTTGAGGCGCGCCGAGTAGTGATTACACAGTCGCTGCACACCGGCAACCTGCGCCACTGTCAACGCGGTACTGAGACGATCGTAGAGCGTTAAGGTATGCGTGAGTGAGTTGTTCAGCGTATCCGGCAGCAAAATCTGGCTCAGATCGCGCGCGGCCAGTAACGCTGGCTGGAAACGAGTAAACAGGGGCTGCAGTGCAGTGGCTTCCTGTTGCAGACCTAATAAAAAGCGATCTGCGAGATAGGCGGCTTCGGGCACTAATGGCGCAGTGGCCTGGGTGTGCGGGCGAGTCTGGCTTTCATAAAACCAGTGGTCATGGCCGGGAGAACGGCGTTGTTCCATGGTCATTCCTTGCGCAAAAAACGGTCTGGGTACGCGACGGGCAAATCTGAAAAGCGCATCGCCACCAAAAGGCTAGCTTATCGTCGCTGAAGCACTGGCTGTGGCAAAAGAATGAAGGGGAATAATTAAGATCGAATGAATCTATACGCCTGAAAATTCAAGCGGTAGCTAGCAGGGAGAGGTGAGTTTGCGGGAGATATCAGTCGAAAGTGAACAGGGCGAAAATCGGCGAAGACAGCCGAGACTTCGCTAAGAAAAAAGGCGAGCACCCGGCTCGCCTTCAGAACTTATTTCAGTTCCAGCTCGTTCATCGCGGCAATGCTGAAGCCGCCATCAACGTGTACCACTTCACCGGTGATACCACCCGCCAGATCAGAGCACAGGAAGGCCGCAGAGTTACCCACGTCTTCGATGGTCACGGTACGGCGAATCGGAGTAACGGCTTCACAGTGAGCCAGCATCTTACGGAAATCTTTGATGCCAGATGCTGCCAGAGTACGGATTGGACCCGCTGATACGGCGTTAACGCGCGTACCTTCAGGACCCATCGCGTTCGCCATGTAGCGCACGTTGGCTTCCAGAGACGCTTTAGCCAGACCCATCACGTTGTAGTTAGGGATTGCGCGCTCAGCACCCAGATAAGACAGGGTCAGCAGGGCTGAGTTCGGGTTCAGCATCGCACGGCACTCTTTTGCCATTGCCACGAAGCTGTAGGCAGAGATGTCGTGAGCGATTTTGAAGCCTTCACGGGTCACGGCGTTCACGTAGTCACCATCCAGCTGATCGCCAGGTGCGAAACCAATTGAGTGAACAAAACCGTCAAATTTTGGCCAGGTTTTTGCCAGTTCGGTGAACAGCGCAGTGATACTCTCGTCTTCTGCCACATCGCACGGCAGAACAATGTCAGAACCCAAATCTTTAGCGAACTCTTCCACACGACTTTTCAACTTGTCGTTCTGGTAGGTGAAAGCCAGTTCTGCGCCCTGTTTGTGCATCGCCTGTGCAATACCGTAGGCAATGGAGAGTTTACTGGCAACGCCAGTAATCAGAATGCGCTTACCGGAAAGAAAACCCATAGCTGTAATCCTTATGGTCATTGTTGTTGGCGGTCGCAATGATTAAATAGTAGGCGACCGACGTTAATCGACGTGCGGATTCTAGCACGTCTCTCTCAAATGCGGTAAATCGCACCGCGTTTTCGCGATGTGATGATCAATCAACGAACTTTTCGCCAGGCTTCGGCGGTTAAAGCTTCGCCAAAGTGGCTGGTGATCAGGCGTTTGGTGAGGTCGTGCAGCGGCGAGGCCAGCACATCTGCTGTGCCGCCACGTTCCACCACTTCGCCCTGATGCATCACCAGCACCTGATCGCTGATGTGCTTCATCATGCCGATATGTTGCGTCACATAAATATAGGCGATGCCGTGCTTCTCTTGCAGTTCCAGCATCAGATTCACCAGCTGCGAACGCATGGTCATATCCAGTGAGGCGAGGGCTTCATCGGCGACAATCACCTTCGGCTGCAGGATGAGTGCGCGAGCCAGCGCCAGACGCTGTTTCTGGCCGGGGGCCAGCATATGCGGATAGTAACCGGCGTGATCGCGCAGCAAACCCACCTGGCGCAGTGTGGCAATAATGCGCTTCTCTCGCGCTTCATCATCCAGTTCGGTATTCAGGCGCAGCGGGAAATCGAGGATCTGACTGACGCGCTGGCGCGGATTAAGCGAGGTCGAAGGATCCTGAAAAATCATGCGAATACGCTGGCTACGATAACCGTAATCGCCATATTCCAGCGGATGATCATCAATCAGCATCTCACCTGCCGTCGGGGCCACCATGCCGCTCAACATTTTCGCCAGCGTGGATTTCCCCGAGCCGTTCTCGCCAATGACCGCTAAGGTCTGCTTCTCACGCAAGGTGAAGCTTACCCCTTTCACCGCCTCCACATGCTGTCGGCGAAACAGACCGGTGCGATAGCGATAGGTTTTACTCAGGTTGCGCACTTCCAGCAGCGTTTCCATGCTCATTGCCCCTCCACATTTAACGGGAAGTGACAGGCAAACAGATGCGATTTGGTGCCGGTGAGGCGCGGCGTCTCAATGCATTTACGCTGCGCATACGGGCAACGCGGGCCCAGACGACAGCCAATCGGTAAATGCTCCAGTGAGGGAATCGCGCCGGACAGTGTGTTCAGGCGGCTTTTATGCGGCAGCGCACTGCCAAAGTCGGGCATCGCGCGAATCAGCGCCTGTGTATAAGGATGATGCGGCGTGTCCATTAAATCTTCACTCTGCGCGGTTTCGACGGTCTGACCGCAGTACATCACGTTTATGTTTCGGAAGAGCGTCGTGTGGGGAAAGAGGGTACTGCTACGTGTAGCTCGCGGTCGTTGTCAGG
>NZ_CAJCKS010000103.1:0-17566 GCF_903970985.1 Pantoea sp. ME81
ACTGGAGTTCAGACGTGTGTTCTTCCTATCTATCTGATGCTTTTCCGCCAGGCTCGCGATACGCGCCA
The DNA here is from genome assembly GCF_903970985.1 of Pantoea sp. ME81. Classification (NCBI taxonomy): domain Bacteria; kingdom Pseudomonadati; phylum Pseudomonadota; class Gammaproteobacteria; order Enterobacterales; family Erwiniaceae; genus Pantoea; species Pantoea sp. ME81. Next base: position 69 of record NZ_CAJCKS010000103.1, read on the forward strand.
GTGACGGGCTGTTTTCCGTGCGCTCGGCCAGGGCTTCGACCTCTGTAATGGGCAGATCCGGCACATGCCAGTAACCCGTGATGCACATTTCAGGAAAGGCTAATATTTTGACTTCTTCTTGTGCGGCCTGCGCGATAAAGCGCTCCATCACGGAAAGATTGTAAGCTTTGTCGCTGGCGCGATGGCAAAACTGCACGGTGGCAACGCGAAGTGAATGTTCCATGGTGATTCTCCAAAAGGAAGTAGGTCGCTATTTCACCAGAGGGAAATCCACCGTGTATAATCACAACTTCTCCCACTTTGATAACCGATTGGAATGGATATTAAATTGTTACGCGCGTTTGTGACGCTGGCGCAAGAAGGCACCTACCACTCGGCGGCCAATAAGCTCTGCATCACCCAGCCCGCACTCTCGAAACAGATCCAGACACTGGAGCACCTTTCTGGTGTGACGTTATTTCAGCGCGGACGGCATGGTGCGCGGTTAACGGTGGCGGGAGAGCAGTTATTAGCGGCTGCCAGCGAGGCAGTGGAGCGCTACGCGGATTTCTTTGCTGATGTGACGGCGATCCAAAGAGGGGATTCAGGAAAACTCACTCTGGGTTTTGGCATCTCTTCTTATCTTTTTGCTGCCAAACGTGTCGCTGCCTTTCGCGTTCGTTATCCCGGCGTACAGGTCTCGCTCAACGATATGCCTTCGGCGGTTCAGACCCAATGGCTTGCTGAAGGACGACTGCAGGTGGGATTTGTGCGCTTACCCGTGCCTGAACCACTGCAAAGTCACAGTCTGGATACGGAACAATTAGTGCTGGCGGTAGCCGCTGATCAATTATTGAGTCACTTAGAAACAACGCAGGTTATTGAAAATCATCAACTCTTACAGTTGGCACCTCAGCGGGGCGAAGGGCTCACTACGCAGGCCGATCAATTCCTGACCGCAAGAAACCTCACGCCGCGCACGGTGTCGGCTGCTGATGATATTCAGACGTTACTGGCGCTGGTGGCCGCTGGTGATGGTGTGGCGTTACTGCCGGCGAGTGTGAAACACATCCTGCCTGTAGGCGTCACACTATTGCCTCTGGAAGGCGAGCATACCCAATGGCACACCGGTTTGGCGTGGAATGGTCAGATTAAGGACCCGCTAAGAGACAAGTTTTTAGCGATGGTAATGGAAGATGGCCAGATAAATTAACGATGTGGCTAAATTGAAGACAAAAAAAAGCCTGAACTTTCGTTCAGGCTCTTCTTCAAAATGATGGCGGTGAGAGGGGGATTCGAACCCCCGATACGTTGCCGTATACACACTTTCCAGGCGTGCTCCTTCAGCCACTCGGACATCTCACCACATTTTTTCTGCCAACCGCACTGGGTCAACGGGGCGCTACTATAGGGAGTTACCTGAATACGGTCAAGCCCTATTTTCTCCTTTTGTTCTATCCGCTTAAGCTCTGTGCAGCTTGCTGCATCTCTCGCCGAACTGCGTGTTCTGTCATCAAATTATTCCTTCTCTGCCACAAAAGTGTCACCAGACTGTCGCAGACTTGTCTGCGGAAACATTTGGTTATATTTACTGATAAGGATGCTTATAAATGAAACACATACCTCTTTTCACGGTTTCTCTGCTGGCTTCACTCATCGCGACGTCAGCAGTGGCAGACACAACAACGTATAGCCGCGCCGCCACCGGTGATATCACCGAACACGGTGGCGCGCGCCGCCTCAGCAGCGACCAGACGGAAGCGCTGAAAGCCTCACTCGTTAATACCACGGCCAAAAACGTCATCTTATTGATCGGCGATGGCATGGGTGACTCGGAAATCACCGCCGCACGAAATCAGGCGATGGGCGCGGGTGGTTTCTTCCCAGGCATTGATGCGCTGCCGTTAACCGGTCAGTACACCCACTACTCGTTAGACAAGAAAACTCACAAACCGAATTACGTGACCGATTCGGCTGCCTCCGCGACCGCCTGGGCGACGGGCACCAAATCTTATAACGGCGCCATCGGCGTAGACGTTAATGGCAAGGATCAGGTCACCATTCTGGAGTTGGCGAAAGCCGCTGGGAAAGCCACCGGTAACGTCTCGACTGCAGAATTGCAGGATGCCACGCCCGCCGCTTTGATGGCGCATGTCACGTCGCGTAAATGTTATGGCCCGGAGAAAACCAGCGAGCTGTGTCCTACCAATGCGCTGGAGCAGGGCGGTAAAGGGTCTATCAGCGAGCAGATGCTGAAGACCCGCCCAGATGTCACCCTTGGCGGCGGGGCGAAATCGTTCTCTGAAAGCGCCAAAGCGGGTGAATATCAGGGTAAAACCCTGCGCGAGCAGGCTCAGGCGCTGGGCTTCCAGCTAGTTGATAACCTTGATGGCATGAATGCCATCCAACAGGCCGATCAAACGAAACCGGTACTGGGGCTGTTCTCCGATGGCAATATGCCGGTTCGCTGGCAGGGACCAAAAGCCAGCTATCACGGCAATATCGATAAACCGGTGGTGACCTGTGAAGTGAATAAAGATCGCCCGGCATCAACACCAACATTGGCGCAGATGACCAAAAAGGCGATTGATCTGCTGAGCACCAATGAGAAAGGTTTCTTCCTGCAGGTGGAAGGCGCGTCAATTGATAAACAGGATCACGCGGCGAACCCGTGCGGCCAGATTGGCGAAACGGTGGATCTGGATGAGGCCGTGCAGCAGGCGCTGGCCTTTGCACGTGAACACGGTGACACGCTGGTGGTAGTGACGGCAGACCATGCGCATAGCAGCCAGATTATTGAAAATGGCAGCAAAGCCCCAGGCCTGACCCAGGCGGTGAACACCAAAGATGGTGCGGTCATGACCATCAGCTACGGTAACTCTGAAGAGGATTCTCAGGGACATACCGGCACACAGCTGCGCATCGCGGCCTATGGTCCTTATGCGGCTAACGTGGTGGGCCTGACCGATCAGACTGACTTGTTCTTTACGCTGAAGGATGCAATGGGCATCAAGTAATCACTCCCGGCAGCAACGAGAATCCCCGCAACAGCGGGGATTTTTCTGGCTGCAGATTGGTGCGAATTACAATCCGCGCTGCGCCATTAAGCGCGCTAAATCCACCAGACGATTTGAGAATCCCCACTCGTTATCGTACCAGGCGAGGATTTTCACCAGGTTGCCGCCAATCACCAGGGTAGAGAGCCCATCAATGATCGATGAACGCGGATCGCCCTGATAATCGCTGGAGACCAGTGGCTCATCGCTGTATCCCAGAATGCCTTTTAATGGACCTTCAGCGGCGGCGGCTTTAAACGCGTCGTTGACTTCTTCTGCCGTCACATCACGCTTCAGCGTCACGGTGAGATCCACAATCGACACCACTGGCACCGGCACGCGCAGTGAATACCCCGTCAGACGGCCATCCAGTTCCGGGATGACGCGACCTAGCGCTTTAGCCGCACCGCTGGAGTAAGGCACAATCGACAGGGCGGCGGCACGTGCACCGCGCAGATCTTTCTCCGGCTGATCGTGCAGCACCTGACTATTGGTATAAGCATGGGTGGTATTCATCAGGCCATGTTCAATGCCGAATGCCTGATGCAATACTTGCGCGGCTGGCGCGAGGCCGTTGGTCGTGCAACTGCCGTTACTCACCACGAAATGCTGCTGGGGATCGTAACGCTGGTCGTTCACGCCCAGCACAATCGTCAAATCATCGTTTTTACCAGGAGCGGAGATGATCACCCGTTTTGCGCCGCCGTGCGTGATATGCACTGCCGCTTTCTCGCGCTCGGTGAAGAAGCCGGTGGCTTCAATCACAATATCAACACCCACGTCACGCCAGCGGATATTGGCCGGGTCGCGTTCGCTGAACACCCGCACCGGCTTACCATCGATGCGCAGCTCACCTTCACCGGCCTCAACATCTGCAGGAAGTCTGCCCAGCAGTGAATCGTGTTTAAGCAGATGCGCCAGCGTTTTGCTGTCGGTGAGATCGTTAATCGCCACAATCTCAATATCGTTGCTGCCGAGTGCGGCGCGGAACACGTTACGTCCGATACGGCCAAAGCCGTTAATGCCAATCTTAATCATTATTGACTCCTTATCCGAAGTGGTTGCAGTCAATGTAGGACGATGTGTGATTGGCGTAAACGACAAAAAAGGATCACTTTACGCCATTTTGCGGCAGTGAAAGCGTTGGCGATATTCACCCGGAGTGAGATGCAGCTGGCGCTCAAAACTGCGGCGCAAATTGATGCTGCTGCCAAACCCGGTGTCGAGGGCGATGCGTTCCAGCGTCGCGCGACTCTGCTCCAGCTGTTCTCGTGCGGCGGCCAGTCGCGCTTCTGCGACATAGCGCGCCGGTGACGCACCGGTTTCACGGGTGAATACGCGGGTGAAATTGCGGGGGCTCATGGCGACACGTTCGGCCAATTTCTCAACCGACAGATCTTTCGCCAGGTTGGCGCGTATCCAGCTTTGCAGATCGTGGATCGGGCCAGTGCTGGTTTGCTGTAACTGGTAGCGGCTGAACTGCATCTGTCCACCTGGGCGACGCAAATACATCACCATATCCTGAGCGATATCGCGTGCCACGCTGAAACCGAAATCCTCCTCAACCAGCGCCAGCGTGAGATCAAAGCCGGAACTGACGCCACCGGACGTCCAGATTGGGCCATCCTGAATATACAGCGGACCCCCTTCCACCTGAACACGGGGGAAACGAGTTTGCAGGGTTTCCAGCAGACGCCAGTGTGACGTGGCGCGGCGTCCATCCAGCAAACCGGCTTCAGCGAGCAGCATCGCGCCACCACAAATTGACACCACACGCCGAGCCTGCGGAGCCGCCAGCCTGATGAAATCCACCACCATATTGCCCTCTTCAACGCTGTCACCGCGTCCGGTAATCATGATGGTGTCCCAGGCGGCGCGGGGATCTAATTCGGCCAGCTTCAGGTCAGCCAGCAGGTTGAGGCCCGACTGACCATGGATCACCTGATGCGGCTGCGTGGTGGCGATACTGACACGATAACGTGGCTGATCAACGCCGACCGGCAGGTGCAGGTTGGCGTGCATCAGGATGTCGGCAATACCGGCGGCTTCAAATAACATGCCGCCATCGGGGACGATAACGAGAAAGTGCTTCATGGCGTAAAATGCTCATCGTGGCAAAATAAGCCAGATTATCGCACGGCGCCGTTATTTTTGCTGGTAATACGGTCCCTGGGTGATCGAATTACGCAGCACCAGTCGGCCCGGCATCAGTGGCTGCGCCGTCACGCTTTCGCCATCCAGCATTTTAGACAGTTGCGTTAATGCGCTCGACACCATCTCAGCAACCGGAACATGCACCGTGGTTAACGCCGGCAGGAGATAGGGCGCAACCGGGATATCATCAAAGCCCAGCAAGGAGACGTCATGCGGGATGCGCAAACCCGCGTTGTGCAAGGCGCAGGCGGCGCCAATCGCCATATCATCATTACTGGCGACAATCGCGGAAAATCTGACTTTACGACGCAACAGTGCTTCAACCGCCAGCTGCCCACTGGCGCTAGTCCAGCAGCCGTCCAGCATCAGATTTTCGTCGTATTCAATGCCATTTTCCATCAACGATGAAATATAGCCTTTCAGGCGACTTAATCCGGTGTGAGAGCTGCCCATCCCTTTGATAAAAGCGATCTCGCGGTGGCCCTGAGCAATTAAATGATTCACCGCGTTGAGGGTGTCATTTTCGTGGTCAGCACACACCGAATATTGCGGATGCTGCTTCAAACGGCGGTTTAACACGATTAACGGCTTACTCATACCAGGAATAAGGGCATCAATATCTTCCACGCTTAAATAGCGCGGATAGATGATCACGGCATCGCAATAGCTATCGATTAAAAAGTTTATGGCTTCGCGCTCTTGCTGCGCATTGTGTTTACCATCGCCCAGCACCAGTTGTGAACCGAGTTTTTCCGTCATGGTCGCAGCCTGGAATAACAGCTCGGTAAAAAAGGGACCATTGTAAAGTGTGTTGGGTACCATCAGACCAATACTGTGCGAACGGTTGGTCGCAAGACTTCGTGCCAGCAGATTAGGACGGTAATCCATCTCATCTATGGCCAGCATCACCCGATCCCGCACCGTTTTAGACACATAAGCATGGCCAGCCAGCACCCGTGACACCGTGGCTTTTGACACACCTGCGCGTTTTGCGACATCAAGCATTGTCGTCATTTATCTTCCTTCTCAGCGTTCTCGCGCATTGTAGCGCAAAAGCTCAATCTGAAAACCGCAGAGTGAGGCTCTTCTAACCGATAACGTTTTTTCTCATTATCATCCGATTTCATCACATATTTAAAAGGCTAACATAAAAATAATATGAAACCGGTCTCAGATTAATCATATTTTCACTCTTTAAATAAGGGTTAACGGTTTGAGTTATGGATCACAAAAAGAACAAATTGAATCTGTAACCGGTTGCAGAAACGATTCTCGGCGCGTAATTATTTAAAAAAAACGGAGGGTGTCATGGTGAAAATTCTATTGTGTTGTTCCGCAGGTATGTCAACCAGCATGGTCGTACAAAGAATGCAGAAAGCCGCTACGCAGCTGGGTTTAGAAGCCAAAATTGATGCCGTTGGCATGGAAGAGTTCAGTGAAAAAATCGCCGAGTATGACTGTTGCCTACTAGGCCCGCAGATTAAATATAAGCTGGCAGATTTCGAACGTCAGGCGCAGGAGTATCACAAACCGGTCACCGTCATTAACACCATGGATTACGGCATGTTAAATGGCGAAAAGATCCTGAAGTCGGCGCTCGCCCTGATTGATGCTAATAAGGGGGCATAATGAGTACACTGGCTGACTCCTTATTTGGTGTGATTGAAAACCGCATCAGTCCGATTGCTGCGCGACTCTCATCGCAACGGCATGTGGTGGCGATCAAGGACGGATTTATTGCCTCGATGCCGTTCCTGATTGTCGGCTCATTCATGCTGCTGTTCTCACATCCTCCTTTCAGTCAGGACAGCCAATGGGGTTTCGCCCAGTGGTGGCTGGGCATGGTGAAACAGTACAACGACCAGCTGATGATGCCCTACAACATGACGATGGGCATCATGGCGGTGTTCATCACCGGCGCGATTGCCTATAACCTGGCGCAAAGCTACAAACTGAATGGCCTGATGGCGGCGCTGCTGTCGCTGATGACTTTTTTGGTGGTGGCTGCACCGGAAAAGAACGGCGCATTGTCCGTCGCTTCGCTGGGTGGGGAAGGGATATTCACCGCCATCCTGATCAGCCTGTACTGCACGGAAGTGATGCACTGGCTGGTGAAGTACAACATTGGTTTCAAACTGCCGGAACAGGTGCCGCCGAAAATTCGTCAGTCCTTTGACCTGCTGATCCCCATCATGGTGATTTTCCTGACGCTCTACCCGCTGAACCTGTTTATGGAGAGCCACTTTGGTCTGTTGATTCCTCAGGCCATCATGTCAGTGTTTGCGCCAATTATCTCAGCAGCCGATTCACTGCCTGCGGTGCTCATCGCCGTCTTGCTATGTCATTTGCTGTGGTTTGCCGGCATTCACGGTGCGGCGATTGTCGGCGGCATCCTGCAGGCATTCTGGCTGAGTAATCTGGGGCTGAACCAGGAAGCGTTAAATGCCGGGCAAGAGATCCCTAAAATCTTTATCGAGCCATTCTGGCAGTTCTTCATCACCGTAGGCGGATCGGGTGCCACCATGGGCCTGGTGATTCTCTATCTGCGCAGTCGCTCCGCGCATCTGCGCGCCATCGGCCGCCTCGGCTTTGTACCCGGTATGTTTAACATCAATGAGCCGATTATTTTCGGTTCGCCGGTGGTGATGAATCCGCTGCTGTTTATTCCCTTTATCACCACGCCGTTGATCAACGCGGTTATCGCCTGGACCGCCACCCGCACCAACCTGATCAACCACGTCATTTCGCTGGCACCCTGGACCACGCCGGGACCGATTGGTGCCGCCTGGTCAACAGGCTGGGACTGGCGCGCAGTGGTGTTAGTCGCGTTCCTGATTTGTTTATCCACGCTGATTTATTACCCGTTCTTCAAAATGTATGAACGCCAACTGCTTGCGCAGGAAGAAGAGATGGCGCAGGAACAACTGGCTGAGGAGATGAAGTAATGCAAGAGATGCAGGAAATGGAAAGCACGGTGATGGAGCTGATCATTCATGCAGGGGAAGCCCGTTCATCATCGATGCAGGCACTGCAAGCGGCCCGAAAACACAACTGGCAGGAAGCCGATACGCTGCTGGCGAGTGCACGAGATGCCGCGCGCGAAGCACACAAAATTCAAACCGCGTTAATCGGTGCGGATGAAGGCTGCGGCAAAATTCCGGTCAACCTGATTATGGTGCATGCGCAGGATCATCTGATGAACGCCATGTTGTGCCGCGATTTAGTTGAAGAGCTGATCTATCTGCATCGTCAGGTGCAGGAGTTATCGAAAACCCACTTGCAGTAAGACGCAGTTAATCACATGAAAGGATGGATTATGTCTCAGTTACCGGCTGATTTTTTATGGGGCGGCGCCGTTGCCGCGCATCAGGTTGAAGGTGGATGGAACGAAGGCGGTAAAGGGCCGAGCATCGTCGATGTGTTGACGGGCGGAGCGCATGGCGTTGAACGTGAAATTACCGATGGCATTGTCGAGGGGAAACACTACCCCAATCATCAGGCCACCGATTTTTATCATCACTACAAAGACGATATCGCGTTGTTTGCCGAGATGGGTTTTAAATGTTTTCGTACCTCGATTGCCTGGACACGCATCTTCCCGAAAGGTGACGAGCAACAACCTAACGAAGCGGGTCTGCAGTTCTACGACGACATGTTTGATGAACTGCTCAAATATGGCATCGAACCGGTGATTACGCTGTCGCACTTCGAGATGCCATTGCATCTGGTGCAGCAATATGGCGGCTGGCTGAATCGTGAATTGATCGATCTCTTTGTGCGCTATAGCGAAGTGGTGATGAAGCGCTACAAAGGCAAAGTGAAATACTGGATGACCTTTAACGAGATCAACAACCAGCGAAACTGGCGCCGACCGCTGTTCGGCTACAGCAACTCAGGCGTGATTTTCACCGATCATGAGAAGCCGGAAGAGGTGATGTATCAGGTACTGCATCATCAGTTTGTGGCCAGTGCCAAAGTGGTGAAGCTGGGGCATCAAATCAATCCTGAATTCAAGATCGGTTGCATGCTGGCGATGGTGCCGCTGTATCCGTGGTCATGCCATCCTGATGACGTAATGTATGCGCAAAAGTCGATGCAGGAACGTTATCTGTTTGGCGATGTGCACATGCGCGGTGCCTATCCTTCGTACATTTTGAAAGAGTGGGAACTGCGCGGATTTCACATTGAGATGGCGCCGGAAGATGCACAAACGCTGCGAGAAGGCTGCACCGACTATCTCGGCTTTAGCTATTACATGAGTAACGCCGTGGAGTATGCCAGCGCGACCCGCATGGACAGCGCACTCGAAGCATTCCCCGGCAGCCGAAAAAATCCGCATGTGCAGGCGTCAGATTGGGGATGGCAGATCGATCCCGTCGGTCTGCGCTACACACTAAATGCGCTGTATGAGCGTTATCAGAAGCCGCTGTTTATTGTGGAAAATGGGTTTGGCGCCGTCGATCAACGTGAAGCCAACGGCGAGGTCAATGATGACTATCGTATTGCCTACCTGCGTGAACACATCAAGCAAATGAAAAAAGCCGTACTGGAAGATGGCGTGGATTTAATGGGCTTCACGCCCTGGGGCTGTCTCGACTGTGTCTCTTTTGGCACCGGCCAATACAGCAAACGCTACGGCTTTATTTACGTCAACCGTAATGACGATCAAACCGGCGATTTTTCGCGCTCGAAGAAAAAGAGTTTTGCCTGGTATAAAAAGGTCATCGCCTCACAAGGTGAAGCGCTTTAATTCGGATTGCCCGGGCAGGAAGGCCGGGTAAATCAGAGTTGTCATCTCTTCGGCAGTGAATATCCTTTCCAGCCTGCGCAGGCAGGCTGAATAAATAACATAAACCTGAGCCAGGAAAAATATCATCCATGCGGTGAGGCGCAATGCTGCCTGAAACGGTGCTTTTAACTCACCTGATTGCAACCAAACGGAGTTATATCCTATGCCAAATAAGATCAAGATTGTCACTATCGGTGGGGGTTCCAGCTATACGCCTGAGTTGATTGAAGGACTTATCCTGCGTCAGGAGCAGTTACCGATTGCCGAGTTGTGGCTGGTCGATATTGAGGACGGCGCAGAGAAGATGGAAATCGTTGGCAGTATGGCAAAACGCATGATCGCGGCTGCCAAACTCGACTGGCAGGTGCATCTTTCTCTTGATCGCAAGGAAGCGTTAAAGGATGCGGATTACGTGACCACCCAGTTCCGCGTGGGGTTGCTGGATGCACGCTTAAAAGACGAAGTGATCCCATTAGCTAATGGTTTACTGGGGCAGGAAACTAACGGCCCGGGCGGGATATTTAAAGCGTTTCGCACGGTGCCGGTGATTCTCGACATTATCGAAGACATGCGTCAATTGTGCCCCAACGCCTGGCTGGTGGATTTCACCAATCCGGCAGGTATGGTGACAGAAGCGGCGATTAAATATGGCAAGTGGGAAAAAACCGTTGGCCTGTGCAATGTGCCGTTCGGCCATATCACTCAGGCATGCAGCGTGCTCGGTGCGGAAGAGAAAGATCTCTATTTCAAGTTTGCCGGGCTCAATCATTTCCACTGGCATCGCGTCTGGGATCAGCAGGGCAATGAACGCACCGCCGAACTGATTGATAAAATCTATTCCCCAGACCAGCAGGAAAAAAGCGATGAAGGGCTGAAAAATATTCATCAGATTCCTTTTAACTACGATCAGGTAAAACATCTTGGCCTGCTGCCCTGCGGTTATCACCGCTATTACTATTTGCAGGAACCGATGCTCGCTCATGCCATCGAAGAGTTCGAACAGTATGAAACGCGTGCTGAAGTGGTGAAGAAAACCGAAGCGCGGCTGTTCGAGTTATATAAAGACGTCAATCTTAACTACAAGCCTGAAGAGTTAAGTCAGCGGGGCGGGGCGCATTACAGCGATGCGGCTTGCGATCTCATTGCATCGATTCAAAATAACAGCGGAAAATTAATGGTGGTCTCAACACGCAATAATGGCGCGATTGCCGATTTACCGTTTGATTGCGTGGTAGAAGTCACCGCTGCGATTACTTCTCATGGCGCAGAACCGCTGCGTTGGGGAGCGTTACCGCCTGCGGCGCGCGGCATGATTCAGTTAATGAAAGCCATGGAGGAAACAGTGATTGAAGCCGCCGTTAGCGGAGATTACGGCGCGGCATTACACGCTTTCACCATTAATCCGCTGATTCCGGCGGGCGACACGGCGATCAAAGTGCTGGATCAATTGTTGTATGCCCATAAAGCCTATTTGCCGAAGTTCGCCAGCAAAATTGCGGAGATTGAGCAGACAAAACCGGAGATCGTTACCTTCGTCGATCAGTTACTGGCCGACAGGCAAGCGCACGCGCATAAGGGTTGATGAGGTTTTATCAGGATCGAATGAGGCAGGCAGGAGACTGAAGACGGTGCCCGTTTGAACATCGCTGGGCACCGAGAAAAGCACTCACCGTCTTGTTGGGCGGTGAGTGGATCAGCATTACGCGGTGAGTTCGTTACGTACGATAGCTGCACCCGCGCTCAAGGCTTCCAACTTACCTCTGGCAACACGGCGCGACAGTGGCGTCATACCGCAGTTAGTAGAAGGATAAAGCTTATCGGCGTCGACAAACTGCAGTGCTTTACGCAAGGTATCAGCGACTTCTTCCGCAGTTTCAATAGTGTTGGTCGCCACATCAATGGCACCGACCATCACTTTTTTGCCACGGATCAGCTCAATCAGATCCATTGGCACGCGCGAATTCTGCGCTTCCAGTGAAATGATATCGATAGAAGACTTTTGCAGTTTAGGGAACACTTCTTCGTACTGACGCCACTCAGTGCCGAGGGTCTTTTTCCAGTCGGTATTCGCTTTAATGCCGTAGCCATAGCAAATGTGCACGGCGGTTTCGCACTTCAGACCTTCAACGGCTCTTTCAAGTGCGGCAATGCCCCAGTCATTCACTTCATCGAAGAACACATTAAATGCGGGTTCATCAAACTGAATAATATCAACACCGGCTGCTTCTAACTCTTTGGCTTCCTGGTTAAGAATTTTGGCAAATTCCCAGGCGAGTTTTTCACGGCTTTTGTAGTGACCATCATAAAGCGTATCGATCATGGTCATTGGGCCTGGCAGAGCCCACTTAATCTGTTGTTTGGTTTGCTGGCGCAGGAATTTAGCATCTTCAACAAACACTGGTTTTTTACGTACGACTTCACCGATCACGCTCGGCACGCTGGCGTCATAGCGATTGCGAATTTTCACAATCTCACGCTTTTCAAAATCAACGCCGCTGAGATGCTCAATAAAGGTGGTGACGAAGTGCTGGCGCGTTTGCTCGCCATCACTGACGATATCAATACCCGCTAATTGCTGATCCTGCAGGGATAACAGCAGGGCATCTCTTTTGCCCTCGGCTAATTCATCACCCTGCAATTTCCATGGCGACCAAAGCGTTTCAGGTTGAGCAAGCCAGGCCGGTTTCGGTAAGCTTCCTGCCGTTGAAGTAGGCAATAACAATTTCATAATCAATAACCTTTTATTTTGGCTTAATCAAAGAACGTAATGTGCAGACCACTGCTCAAGAATGTCTTGATAGGGTTTGATGAAGTGCTCTTCCGTATACTTCCCCTGCTCAATTGCCAACCGGCTGCGTTCTTCTCGATCGTAAACAATGCGCGTTAGTGAATGGTCGCCATGTGTCAGGCTTGGCTGATAGCACTGGCCTGCGGCAGAGTTGGCATTGTAAATTTCCGGGCGGTAAATCTTCTGGAACGTCTCCATGGTGCTGATGGTGCCGATCAGTTCCAGATCCGTGTAATCATTCAGCAAGTCACCGGTGAAATAGAAAGCTAATGGCGCGACGCTGTTTTCAGGCATGAAGTAGCGCGCCTGCAATCCCATTTTGCCGAAGTAATGGTCGGTGAGAGACAGCTCATCTTGCTGATATTCAAAGCCCAATACTGGATGCTGATAGTCAGTGCGGTGATAGGTGTTCTTGCTCGATACGCTCAGGCAGATCACTGGCTTTTTATTAAAGCGCTCCTGATAAGCCGCCGAGTTGACGAAGCTTTTAAAGATGTTGCCGTGCAGATCACCGAAACCTTCCGGCAGGCTGAAACCGGAGTTATTGTTATTGGCCGCCAGCAGACGCACGCTGAAATCGTAATCACGCACGTAGGACGAGAAGTTATTGCCTACGATGCCATCGGTACGCTGCTGAGTTTTGCGATCAACAATATTGGTTTTCAGGATTTCGATCACCGGGAAGGTTTTGCCATTGCCTTCAATATCAATTTCCGCAGAAATGATTTCCAGCTCAACGGCATAACGATCGCCTTTTGGGTTGTCCGCGTGCGCCAGAGAGTTGAAACGGTTGTTCATCATCATTAAGGCATTGCGCAAATTCTGCTGGCGATGGGTTCCACGTGCCAGGTTAGCAAAGTTCGTGGTGATGCGCGTATTTTCAGATGGATTGTAGTTCTCATCGAAAACGCTGCTCTTAATTGAAAATGCAAAATCGTTGCTCATGATGCTCGGGTATCCTGATTTCAGCTGCAAAACCTTTCCGGCTTTTAGGCGGGCAGACCTGATACTGCGGCCTATCACCTGCGGTAGATTTCACATTGTCTTAAGTCAATAACAATGCGAATTTTATGCCAGAGTCCCTCAGTGATTGAAAGTGATTAAACTTCAAAGCTGCATGAGCCAATTTCATGATCGGGTTCACACTCTGAAGCAGGGTGGTCAGAAGGGGGATTTTTTGCGGAAAAGCGAGTGTTGAATGTTTGTTAGGCCAGCGATAAAAGCGCCGTGATGGCCAACACGCCCGGAGGCGACGCGCAAGAATTTACCTAATGGGAAATAAAAAATCCACGCCAGGCGTGGATTTTTTTGGCTGAATTTAATTCAACAGGGTCAAATCATCGACTTGAAGATTAGACGTTGAACAGGAAGTTCATCACGTCGCCATCTTTCACGATGTACTCTTTACCTTCTGAACGCATCTTGCCGGCTTCTTTCGCGCCTTGCTCACCTTTGTAGGTGACAAAGTCATCAAACGCGATGGTCTGCGCACGGATAAAGCCTTTCTCGAAGTCGGTATGAATTTTACCGGCAGCCTGTGGCGCGGTCGCGCCCACTGGGATGGTCCATGCACGTACTTCTTTCACGCCAGCGGTGAAGTAAGTTTGCAGGTTGAGCAGGGCATAACCTGCACGGATCACGCGGTTCAGACCCGGCTCTTCCAGACCCAGCTCTGCCATGAACTCGTCACGCTCTTCGTCATCCAGCTCTGCGATGTCGGATTCAACGGCTGCACATACCGGCACCACCACTGAACCTTCGGCTTCTGCAATCGCACGCACCTGATCAAGGTACGGGTTGTTTTCAAAACCGTCCTCGTTCACGTTAGCGATGTACATGGTGGGCTTCAGGGTCAGGAAGCTCAGGTAGCGAATGGCCGCTTTCTCGTCTGCATCCAGTTTCAGCGCGCGTAACATGCCCGCTTCGGACAGGTGCGGCAGGCACTTCTCTAATGCAGCCAGCTCAGCTTTAGCATCTTTGTCGCCGCCTTTGGCTTTCTTCTGACAACGCTGAATGGCACGTTCACAGGTATCCAGATCGGACAGCGCCAGCTCAGTGTTGATAACGTCAATATCTTCCGCCGGGTTCACTTTGCCGGAAACGTGAATAATATTGTCGTTCTCGAAGCAACGCACCACGTGGCCGATAGCTTCGGTTTCACGGATGTTGGTCAGGAACTGGTTACCGAGGCCTTCACCTTTGGATGCGCCTTTCACCAGACCGGCGATATCGACGAATTCCATGGTGGTCGGCACAACACGCTGTGGCTTAACGATTTCGCTCAGCTGATCGAGGCGCAGATCGGGCATTGGCACCACACCGGTGTTAGGCTCGATGGTGCAGAACGGAAAGTTGGCTGCTTCGATACCCGCTTTGGTCAGCGCGTTGAACAGGGTGGATTTACCGACGTTCGGCAGGCCCACAATACCGCATTTAAATCCCATGGTCTGATTACCTTTCTCACTGAGTGTACGGCACTGGCTGGCAGCGCCGACAGATTCAAAAAATTTCGCGCATTATACACAGAATTGCCTTCTGCGGCGCGGGAATTGGGCTTAGCCAGCCTTGAACGCATGCAGGCGGTTCATCGCCTTGATTTTGTCTTCTTTCAGCCACAGTTCTGTGCAGCGCACCGCTTCATCCACGGCATCGTCAATCAGTTTTTGCTCGCTGGCAGGCGGTTTGCCTAACACGAAGCCGGTAACCTTATTGCGATCGCCGGGATGACCGATGCCAACCCGCAGGCGATGGAAATTATTGTTATTGCCCAGCTTACTGATGATGTCTTTGAGACCGTTATGCCCGCCATGACCACCGCCCTGTTTGAATTTGGCGATGCCAGGAGGCAGATCCAGTTCATCGTGTGCCACTAAGATCTCTTCTGGTGCGATGCGATAAAAGGTCGCCATTGCCGCAACCGCTTTGCCACTCAGGTTCATAAAAGTAGTGGGCACCAGCAAACGGACATCTTCACCCGCCAGAGACAGGCGTGCAGTGTAGCCGTAGAATTTCGGCTCCTCTTTCAATGACTGATTGTTCCGGTCGGCCAGCAAATCCACATACCAGGCACCTGCGTTATGGCGCGTTGCGGCGTATTCAGCGCCGGGATTGGCCAGCCCCACAATCAGTTTAATGCTGCTCACGATGTTTATCCTGTCTTGCTGCGGAAAGGGCGATAGTTTACTGCCTGCAAGCGGCGATGACAAAGGGTGCTGAGTACAGATGATACCTCTGCGTGACTTATCAATTTCTATCGAAATCAAGCCTCTGGCCGTAAAGAAATGTCAGAGATTGTGAAGGATGTGTGATCCTGTACGCAACTTAACCGGCAGTCATTGCCTAAACTTATGCCAAGTTAACCATACGTGCTGTTTTGCTTTTTCATAAGGATGGAGGTGAATCATGAAACGTCAACAATGCCGCTATTTAGGTAATGGCCTGATGTGTTTAGGTTTACTGACGATGATATTAGGCGTCGGCTATTCCATTATTAATCAGCTGCCTGCGTTAAATCTGCCGCAGTTCCTCGCACATGGTGCCATGTTCAGCATCTTTGTCGGGGCACTGCTGTGGCTGGTGGGGGCACGTGTCAGCGGACGTGAGCGTGTCGAAGACCGCTACTTTTGGTTACGCCATTACGGTGACAAACGCTGCCGCCGCAATCACTCTTCACATTAAGAGAGAGCGGCTTCCTGCACCGGCTGTAACTGCACAAAATAACGTTCGACGCGGTTACGGCCACTGGCTTTTGCACGGTATAACGCTTCGTCCGCCAGGCCGAGTAAAATCGGGAAGGTGTGATCGCGATGGTTAGCGGTAGCATAGCCAATACTCACGGTATAGCAGACGTCGTTGGGCTGCGACAGCTGTGTCGCCAGACGGATACGCTCACACACCCGTTCTGCATCCTCGCTATTGCCCGGCAGAATCGCCGCAAACTCTTCACCGCCCAGACGGGCAAAATGAGCTTCTGCGGGCAGCAACGCCTGCACCACCTGACAAAAATCGATTAATACGCGGTCACCTTGCAGATGGCCGTAACGATCGTTGATGCCTTTGAAATGGTCGAGATCAAACAGCACAGCGGTGTAAACCAGCGGTTGGGGATTTCGCGTGTTACGCACCACTAATCTGTCGGCTTGCTCGAACAGGGCGCGACGATTCCAGACGCTGGTCAGGGGATCGTGAAGCGAGGCTCGTTTGTGAGCTATTTGCGTGCGCTCATTGACCATCGCCAGAATGGTAAACGTCAGGCCAATCACAAACAGAATGGATTCTAGAATCACGTACACCGAAAAACTGGAACCGGCTATCGCGCCGCGCACCGGCGTAGCGATGGCGTCATCCAGGAAAATGCGCGCCACGTGAAACAGCAGATGGATCCACAGCAACATCTGCGCCGGCCAAAAGGTCACCTGCAATGCATCGCGCGATTGCCACAACAGGCGAATCAGGGCACCGGTGTAAATAATGCAAAGCAGACATATGACTAAAACGCGTTTAGGTTGGCTGGCGTAAAACTGCGGGAACGTGCAGAGAATGGCCCATAACAATGCAGCCGCTAACCAGCTGAATCCGAGAGGTTTATTGCAGAATGCTCGAAAAGCGTTCAGCAGATTACCATAGGCCAGCATCATCACCACGTTGCCGACAGCGATGGGAAGAAAAACAAAACCAGCACTGCGCAGGCTGCTGAGAAACACCGCTGTCAGGGTCAATGTGAGCGCCAGCG
>NZ_CAJCKS010000104.1:0-17438 GCF_903970985.1 Pantoea sp. ME81
CTCAGTCAAATCAGGCTGCCCTTTAAGAGAGGGCCGCCTTATCTGTGCGCATAGGCGGAATTGAGCGTTTCAGAGCGTGGCGACGTCAGACTCAAGGCGGCCCGGGACTGTGCACGCCTCCTTATCCTGGCTGATAACGATGACGACTTTATAGCGCCCATGGTTGGCCGATTTGAATTCTACATCCTGAGTCGTTACCGCTTTGTCTGATGACTGCTAAGCTTAAATTTCTCTACTTAAGCGCACGGAATGTGCGCGATTTCCTCAGTTTCAGTCTTTGAGGTTGTGTACAATAGCTGAGAATTATCTGAAGGAGTTGTCATGCCCGCAATTGAAGTTATTCTCGTCGACCACCTCGATCGTCCCACCGGCAAGATGGAAAAGCTGGAAGTACATGAGAAAGGATTGCTGCATCGTGCGGTGACGGTCTACGTGTTCAATTCGCGCCATGAACTGCTGCTGCAACGTCGTGCTAACGGTAAATATCACTGTGGCGGCTTGTGGAGCAACACCTGCTGCGGCCACCCTTATCCGCAGGAATCGACCCGGGATGCCGCTGAACGTCGCTTGCGTGAAGAGATGGGGATGCAAGTGGCGCTGACGCCAGTGTTCGAACTGAGCTACAACCTGCCATTAAGCAACGGTCTGACCGAGCACGAGTATGGCCATGTATTCTTTGCCACCAGTGATATTGAACCCGACCTGAATCCGGAAGAAGCGGATGCCTGGTGTTATCGCTCGATTGAGCAGATTCAGCAGGAGATGCAGGATCAGCCCGAACAATTTACGCCCTGGTTCCTGCACACCTTCCCGCGCATTCCCCATACGTTCGGCGATTTCCGCCTGACCGCATAAAAAACGCCCCTTAACGGGGCGTTGTTGTCTTAAGTGAAGTCTTCCGCATCCACATCGTAGCCTGAGGGCTCCCAGCGGATCGCCAGCAGCGCCAGCAAGCCAATCAGCGGGGCGAGGAAAATCACCCAGAATACGCCGGTGCCGAATGCCGCCACCAGTAGTGGGAACAGGAACAGAGACACGGTTGAACTGCCGCGCATCAGCGTCTGGTTAAAACCAACCCCCACGCCGCGCAGTGAAGCAGGGTAGCTCAGCGAGGCAAAGGTCATGGTGTGTGAGCCCGGGCCAAACCCCTGACCAAACAGGAACAGCGCCAGCATCGCAATCGCCAGTGCCGCTTGTTCACCGCCTTCCGGGCGACCAATCAGCGCTAACCCCAGAAGGGCAATGCACTGACAGCTGTAACCCGCCACCGACATTTTCCACGCGCCGAGACGCGGCACCAGACGCACGGCCAGCAAGCCACCCACGAAAGCGAACAGCAGATTCAACGCCAGCGACACCAAAATAGTGGTCAGCATCGATTGCGCAAAGAAGCTGGAGATGATCACCGGCAGGCCAAAGGCCACCGCGTTGTAGGCGAACGAAGAGGCGATGGAGGTGACGGTCGCCAGAATAGTACGACGACGATAAACCCCCTGCAGCAGCGCGCCATAGTTACGCCAGCTGGCTTTGCGCACCGGCTTGGCCTGCGTCAGTTCGGCATCTTCCGCCACATGGGCATTGATGTTGTAGGAGCGCTGCAGGATCTGCGCGGCGCCGTGCAGGTTGCCCTGATTGGCCGCCCACACTGGAGACTCACTCATATAACGGCTGCGAATGGCAATAATCAGCAGCGCAGGTACCGCGCCGAAACCAAGAATCAGCCGCCATAACCAGTCGGTGTGACTTTCCGGCAATACCGCATACAGCAGCAACACCAGCAGGTAGGAAATACTGATTGCTGCATACCAGGTGGGACACCACATCGCCACGCTGGCCGCTTTATTCCCTTGCCCGCGCAGTTTAGAAAACTCGGCAAGAAACGCCATGGCAACCGGCAAATCGATGCCAACACCGAGCCCCATCACAAAGCGCGCACCGCCTAACACATATTCGTTAGGGGCAAAGGCGCAGGCGAGGGCGGCAATCACAAAAAAGAACATATCCGCCATAAACACGCGGTAGCGGCCAATTTTATCGGTGAGATAACCGCCAATCAGCGCACCCACAATCGCGCCGAAGGTAATCGCGGAGGCCACCATCCCGGTGCCGGTCGGCGTCAGGTTAAATTCGCGCGTGACATCTTTGATACCAAAGGCCAGTGCGCCGAGGTCGTAGGCATCGAGGAACACACCGCCGAGGGCGATGGCCACCACGATGCGCGCATTGCTGCGAGACTCGTTGCTGTTGTTCACGAGATTCGATACGTCAGCCGCGCTGCGAATCCATTTGGTTTCGCCAGTCGGCGTATTCCCTGCCAGCGCGACGTGCGCCGGAGAAGCTAAATCGGACATGATGTTATGTATTTTATTGTAAAGAGTGGGCCTATGAGAATAAGCCTACTAATATCCAATAAAAATTCCATTTGGTTATATGTCCTGCGAATGGGTTATAAGCAATGTGCGTTAAATAGCAGAAAAAGCTCGAACTGAGGCGCTTGACCGCCCCCATCCTGTTTCGCCAGGCTACGCTTGATAGTCACAGACTGAAATATAAGCAGAGGACAGCGGCATGATTAAGCAGGGTTTATGGGGGATGATCGCATTAGCGATGAGTGTGGGCGCTGCGAATGCGGCCGATCCGGTTAAGGTCGGTTCAAAGATTGATACCGAAGGTTCGCTGTTAGGCAACATTATTCTCCAGGTGCTGGATAAACATGGGGTGAAAACCGTTAACAAGATCCAGCTCGGCACCACGCAGGTCGTGCGCGGAGCCATCACCGCAGGTGAACTGGATATCTACCCGGAATACACCGGCAACGGCGCCTTCTTCTTCAGTGATGAGAAAGATGCTGCCTGGAAAAATGCGCAGCAGGGCTATGAGAAGGTGAAAAAGCTCGATGCGGATAAAAATCATCTGGTGTGGTTAACGCCAGCGCCCGCCAACAATACCTGGACCATCGCGGTGCGCGGCGATGTGGCACAGAAAAATAGTCTCAACTCCCTCGACGATCTCAGCGCCTACCTGAAAAAAGGCGGCACCTTTAAACTGGCGGCGTCGGCGGAATTTATCGAACGCAGCGATGCGCTACCGGCATTTGAAAAAGCCTACAACTTCAAGCTGGATCAGTCTCAGTTGCTGTCGCTGGCGGGCGGTGATACGGCGGTAACCATCAAAGCGGCGGCACAGCAAACCTCTGGCGTCAACGCAGCCATGGCCTATGGCACCGATGGCCCGGTGGCGGCGCTCGGTTTGCAAACGCTGACCGACCCTAAAGGCGTGCAGCCAATTTATGCCCCTGCGCCAGTGATTCGGGAAAGCGTGCTGAAACAGTATCCGGAGATCGGCAACTGGTTGCAGCCGGTGTTCAGCAAGCTGGATGAGAAAACCCTGCAACAGCTCAATGCGCAGATTGCGGTTGACGGTCAGGATGCCAGCCAGGTGGCGAAACAGTGGCTACAGCAGAATAAGTTGCTGTAAGCGGTGCCGTTACTGTTATCAAGACCGCGCCAGCAGCCGGTGCTGCTGGTGTTAACGCTGCTGATCACGCTGGCTCTGGCTACCTTGCCGTTACTCAGTTTCGCCGCCAATCGCCTGGTGTCCGGCCAGCCGCTAATGCTGTGGCAGGTTACGCAATCCTGGCTGTTGCTGCTGCCGTTACTCTGGTTATGGCAAGGGTTGTGGTGGAAGCCAGGGCGTCGCAATCTGGTGATGGCATTGCTGGACGCTGAGATTCTGTTTGCGCTGCTGATCTTTATTGGCGGGCACACGGCGGCACAGCTGGCCACTGACGGTAGCCCGCTGGCACGTACGGCCTTTGGCAGTGGTTTATGGTGTGCGGCGGCGCTGGCGTTATTGCTGGCCGCTGAGGCTATCCGCCAGCTCACAACCAGTACGCCATGGCGTATCCTGCTGAATCTGCAAATCTGGATTGTTCCGCTGCTGTTATTGCTCAGCGGTCACCTCGACCACCTCTCCCTGATGAAAGAGTATGCCAACCGCACGGCGGTGTTTGATGCGGCCTTTAGCCAGCATCTGCTGTTGCTGGCTGGCACGCTGTTGCCGACGGTATTCATTGGTTTGCCGCTCGGCCTGGTGATTGCCCGGCGATCGCGCTGGCAAAGTGCCGCTTTCAGCGTACTCAACCTGATCCAGACCGTGCCTTCTGTGGCGTTGTTTGGTTTGCTGATTGCGCCGCTGGCGGGGCTGGTGGCTCACTTCCCGGTGCTGGCAAGTTGGGGCATCAGCGGTATTGGTCTGGCTCCGGCGCTGATTGCGCTGGTGCTGTATGCGCTACTGCCGCTGGTGCGCAGCGTGGTGGCGGGGTTGCAGCAGGTGCCGCAGGAGGTGCGCGAAACCGCACGCGGTATGGGCATGAGTGCACTGCAACAGTTCTGGCACGCCGAACTCCCGCTGGCGTTGCCGGTGTGGCTTTCGGGCTTGCGTGTGGTGGTGGTGCAAACCATTGGACTGGCGGTGGTCGCGGCGCTGATTGGTGCCGGTGGCTTTGGCGCCATTGTTTTTCAGGGATTACTCAGCAGCGCACTGGATTTGGTGTTGCTGGGCGTGATTCCGGTGGTAGCGCTGGCGGTGGTGTTTGATGCCGCATTGCGTTTACTGTCGGCACTGCTGGAGAGAACTGATGATTGAGTTTTACCAGGTAAGCAAAATGTTTGCGGGCAAGGCAGCGGTGCGCGATCTCACCTTGCATATTGAGAAGGGCAGTTTCACCGTGCTGATCGGCACTTCCGGCTCGGGCAAATCCACCACGCTGAAAATGATCAACCGGCTGGTGGAGCATGACAGCGGCGAAATCCGCTTTGCCGGTGAACCGATTGAACGCATGGATGCTCGTGCTCTGCGGCGGCGTATTGGCTATGCCATCCAGTCGATTGGCCTGTTCCCGCACTGGAACGTGGCAAAGAACATTGCCACGGTACCGTCACTGCTCGGCTGGCCGCAGGCAAAAATTCAACAGCGCGTAGAGGAGCTGCTGGCGCTGCTCAATCTGGATACGCATCTGGCGACGCGTTTTCCCCATCAACTTTCCGGCGGACAACAGCAGCGGGTTGGCGTGGCGCGCGCGCTGGCTGCCGATCCCGAATTGTTGCTGATGGATGAGCCCTTTGGCGCACTCGATCCGGTGAACCGTCAGGCGCTGCAACAGGAGATGCTGCGTATTCAGAAGCTGTCAGGACGCACGGTGGTGCTGGTGACGCACGACATCGACGAAGCGCTGACGCTGGCGGATCAACTGGTGCTGATGGACGGCGGTGAAATCGTGCAGCAAGGCAAGCCGATTGAGTTGCTGACGCAGCCTGCCACGGATTTCGCCCGCGATTTCTTTGGCCGCAGCGAGCTTGGCGTGCGACTGCTGGCATTGGGACGTGCTGGCAGCGCCGCGCGGCGCGGCGAGTGGCTGGACGGTGAGCCGATAGCCGCCCACCTGACGCTGCGCGAGGCGCTGTCACAGTTTATCGCTCGGCGCACCGACAAACTGCCGGTGATCGATCAGCATCAACAGCCGCTGGGTGTCCTGCACTTCAGCGATCTGTTGCGCCAGCGGGAGGCGATCTGATGCGTGTCTGGCGCGATCCACTGTACTGGCTGCTGGCGGTGTTTCTGCTGCTGCTGTGGGGGTTGCCACATAGTGCACCGCTGTTTGCCCACTGGTTCCCGCAGCTGGAACGTCCGTTGTATCAGCAAGAGAGCTTCTGGCGGCTGGCCCTTGCACATCTGTCATTGGTGATCAGCGGCAGCGCACTGGCGATTATTTTTGGTGTGGGCAGTGGTGTTTTTGCGACGCGCCGCGCCGGGCGGGCGTTCAGGCCGTTACTGGAGACGCTGGCGGCAGCGGGGCAGACCTTTCCACCGGTAGCGGTGCTGGCGATAGCCGTGCCGGTGATGGGCTTTGGCGCGACACCGGCCATCATGGCGCTGTTTCTTTACGGGCTGTTGCCGATTATGCAGGGTACGCTGGCAGGTTTAGACAGCGTGCCAGACAGTAATCGTGAAATTGCTGTGGGACTGGGGATGGGGCCATGGCGGCGCTTGTGGCAGATTGAGCTGGCGTTGGCCGCACCGGTGATCATGGCAGGCGTTCGTACCTCAGTGATGATCAGCATCGGCACCGCGACCATCGCGTCGACAGTGGGCGCAGAAAGCCTGGGCTCTCCGGTGATTATCGGACTGAGCGGCTTTAACACCGCTTATGTGATTCAGGGGGCGCTGCTGGTCGCCCTGTTGGCACTGATTTGCGACCGCGTGTTAGAACGCGTGCAACGTCAACTCAGTGGCTGGGAAGGATAAGACTGTAGCCCACCAACATCATGCCACCCATGCCACCAATGGCCATCACGGCAAACAGGGAGCCAATGAGAATTTTATTCCAGTTCATAAGGGAAACCTGAGAAGAGTCATGGAGTGCGGCATGATAACGCGCACACCCGGCAAGGCAAAGGCCGTGTGTGCGATTTTTTGTCAGACGGGATCGTGAATATGGGTGGCGAACCCTTGTGCCTGCCAGTGTTCAAACTGCTCCAGTTGCCGACGCGTCGGTTTTTTACCGGTCCAGATAAACAGATTTTGACCGGGGAACAGTTCAGGACGCGGCATATCCAGCGGCTCGGCTAAGACATCCATGCGCCAGCCTTGCTGCGACAAGCGCCAGGCTTCAAGCCACAGGCGGGTGCGATCTTCCACGCCCCAGCCAATCATCAAAGCATCCTTACCGGCTTTTTTACGGCCGCCCGCGAGACAAAACGCCACGTAATCAATCAGCGCGCCATCTAACAGGCTACACATGGTACGGGCGGTGTGTTGATCCAATCCCAGGCGCTGACGCACGGGCACAAACACGTGATCGATTAGCGCATCTACCGGATGTTCACGGCCTATGGTGGCAATTTTGGTGCGCAATTTAGCCGGACGAACGTGACGCAGCACGCTCATCAGCTCTTCCTGCAGCGCGGTCCAGCCATCGTGCACATTAACGGTTTGGCCTTCCAGCAGGGCTTTCACCTTGCCAACAGGCACACCGCTTTCAATCCAGCGCTTGATCTCCTCAATGCGCTGAACATCTTCATCATCAAACTGGCGATGACCGCCTTCTGTACGCTGGGGTTTTAGTAAACCGTAACGGCGCTGCCAGGCGCGTAGCGTTACCGGGTTGATTCCACAGCGTTCGGCAACATCGCCGATACTGTATAAGGCCATGGCGTCCTCGAAAATTCTGACCTGCATTACAACACCTTAACCGCCTCGTTTGGGTTGTACAACTCTTTTATATTTGTACAACTTGACGTTTTAAGCAAATTGAGGCTTTATTTCATATGTGAGAATTATTTCCCAAATATGAGAGGTGGACATGTCTGTACCGGATACCGAAGATCGACTGGCCGCACGATTAGCCGAATTGCGTGTGCAACGTGGCTGGTCACTGGACGAACTGGCGATGGCTACCGGCATCAGCCGGGCTTCATTGTCGCGCATTGAACGGGCGGAGACCAGCCCCACAGCCGCTTTGCTTAACCGACTATGTGTCGCCTATGGCTTGACCATGTCGCGCCTGTTGAGTGAAGTGGAAGAGGAGGCCGCGCTGCTGCTGAAAGCGAGCGATCAGAGCGTTTGGCGCGACGATGCCAGCGGTTATCTGCGTCGCAGTGTCTCGCCGCCCGCCAGCCATTTCAAGGCCGAGCTGGTTGAGAGCGTGTTGCAACCCGGTGCGCGTATCGATTATGACGCACCGCCAATACAGGGGCTGGAACAGCATATCTGGCTGCAATCCGGCGAGCTGACGTTCACCATGGACGATCAGCGCTGGACGCTGCAGGCGGGGGATTGCCTGCGTTTTCATCTGACCGGCAAATCATCATTCCAGGCGCATCCTGAAGGCGGCGCGCGTTACATTCTGGTGGTGTGCAAACCATGATTGAAATTGAACAGTTAAGTGCCACTCAGGCACAGCCCCTGCTAGCCGCGTTGACCGAGGTGCTGCAGGGTTGCGTGGCTGACGGGGCCAGCGTGGGTTTTATTGATGCCGACGATCGCGCAGCGATGGAACGCTTCTGGCAGGATAAAATCTACAGCCTGGCAAGCGGCGATAATCAGCTGCTGGTGGCGCGGCAGCAGGGTGTGATTGTTGCGACGGTAATGGTCGGGTTTAGCGCCATGCCGAATGGGCGTCATCGCGCGGAGATCAGTAAATTGCTGGTGCATCCCCATGCCCGACGTCAGGGAATTGCGCGTCGTCTGATGCAGCAGGCTGAGCAATTAGCGGTTGAGCAGGGCAAAACGCTGCTGGTGTTGGATACGCGCAGCGGCGATGTGGCTACGCAGCTTTACTTATCGATGGACTGGCAAATTGCGGGTTCCATTCCGTTGTACGCCGAATCGACGGAAGGGGCGTTAGATGCCACCACGGTGATGTATAAAGTGGTGGGGTGATTGCACCAACTTAGTGCGCCTCTTCGGCCTCGGCCAGGCCCAGTGATTGCATGAACAGCCGGATAATCGGATTAATTTTCCGGCCTTTTTTCATCATCAGGCAGAACGGATTTTCCCGACGTACCGATTCATCACCTAACTCACAAAGCTGCCCCCGTGCAATAAAGGGCGCGGCATAGTGCTCGGGTAAATAACCAATAAAGTGCCCGGTTAAAATCAGCATGGCGACGGATTCCACTTGCACCGCCTGCGCACCGCTGTCCTGTAATGGAATGAGGCGGCGGTCATCGCGCGGCGTGACATATAAATGATTAATGATTTTCTGCTCACGTAATATTTCCACCGATATATTCTTATCACAAGATCCAGAATATAAAGGATGTGACATGGAGCAATATAATTTCGAATATTCTTTATAAAGCGGGAAGTAATCAAAATCACTTTTCATTTCATAAACCGGCGCAATGCCACAATGAAAACGGCCTTCACTCATCCCGCGTTCAATATCATCTAATTGCGCAGTCTGTAAGCGAATCTGCACCTTTGGTGCTTTCTGGTGCAACTGTTGCACCGCTGCGGTGACCGGGGAATGCGGATCAGATATGGTGTTGTCCACCACACAGATGGCGATGTCACCCAGCAACTCATTGCGGCTGTTGTGCAGACGTTCACGGAACAGATTCAGGGAGACGAAAAGCTCCAGTGTGGCCTGATAGACATTAATGCCGTACTGCGTCAGTTCAAAGCCTTCGCGCCCACGGCTGCATAACGTCATGCCGAGACGAATCTCCAGATCGGAAACCTGCTTACTGATGGCGGCTAAACCAATATTCAGTTCGTTGCTGGCAGCGGTTAATCCTCCGGCTTCCACCACGCATTTAAATACGCGAAGCAATTTTAAGTCGATATTACTCAGTGCCAGAACCGCATTATCGCCGCGATTATTTGCATTGTTTCCAGACAGGGAAACTTTACTTTCCATCTTTGCTATTCAACTCCGGAATAATTGCGGTGAAAGTACAGTGAACCTGAAATATGACGTATTTACCAGTGTGAGTGTGAAATAATTTTTTATTATCACTGCTGGTTTATTCATATCTTTTCCATATCGCTGACGAGTATCTGTAAGGGGAAATAGCATGTCTGATAATGCCGAACTGTTATGGGGCGCGCGTTTTAAAGCGGCACCGGCGGCCAGTTTAACCGCGCTGTCGCGCAGCCCGGATTATTACTTTGCCCTGGCACCTTACGATTTAGCGGGATGCCGGGCCCATGCCCGTGAGCTGGCTCGCGGCGATCTGCTGAGCAGCGAAGAACTCCATACCATGCTGGCGGCGATTGATGCGCTGGATGCCGATTATCGTGCGGGTAATCTGCATCCGATTGCGGCTGACGAAGATGTGCACACTTTCATTGAACGCGCACTGACCGAGCGCTTAGGACCATTGGGCGGCAAACTGCGCGCCGGCCGTTCGCGTAACGATCAGACCGTCAACGATTTGCGCCTCTACTTGCGTGACAACGGCCGCAAAGTAGTCAGTGCTTTACTGGCTCTGCAGCAATCTCTGGTCGAGCAAGCCGCACAGCACACCGAAAGCGTGGCGCCAGGCTTTACTCATTTACAGCAAGCACAGCCGATTGTGTTCGGTCATCAACTGCTGGCTCATGCGCAATCTTTTGCCCGCGACATTGAGCGGATGCAGGACTGGGATCGCCGCAGCGCGCGCTGCCCACTCGGTGCCGCAGCGATGGCCGGATCGGCGATTGCACGCCAGCCGGAAAAAGCCGCTGAAGACCTGGCTTACCTCGCACCCTGCGAAAACTCGATTGATGCGGTGGCCAGCCGCGATTACGCCGCTGAATTCCTGTTCGTCACCAGCATGATCGGTATCAACCTGTCGCGCCTGTGCGAAGAGGTGTGCATGTGGGCTTCGCGCCAGTTCCGTTGGGTAGAGCTGCATGACAGCTATGCCACCGGCAGCTCAATCATGCCGCAGAAGAAAAACCCGGACATTGCCGAACTGACACGTGGTCGTTCTGGTCGTCTGGTCGGCAACCTGATGGCACTGCTCACCACCATGAAAGCCATGCCGCTCTCCTACAACCGCGACCTGAGCGATGACAAACGCAACGTGATTGATGCCGTGGATACCCTGCTGCTGGTGCTGCCTGCGATGGCTGGCATGATGTCGACGCTGAAATTCAACACCGACGTCATGCGCGAACAGGCACCGGACGGTTTCACTCTGGCCACCGAAGTGGCCGACTGGCTGGCGATGCGCGGCGTGCCGTTCCGTGAAGCCCATGAAATCACCGGTCAGCTGGTGCAACTGTGTGAACGCGAAGAGTGCGGCCTATCGGACCTGAGCGATGCGCAGTTGCAAGCTGTCGATGCACGCTTAACGCCAGAAGTGCGCAGTGCCCTGACGCTGGAAGCGGCACTGGCGGCACGTAGTGGCTATGGCGGCACTGCACCGGCACGCGTGCGCGAACAGCTCGCGCGTTTGCAAATCCTGATGCAGGACCAGCAGCGCTGGACTGAAGATTACGCTGGCCCGCGCGCCTGAGGAGACGTCTATGTCCCAATCCACCCCGGTTGAACCCAGCCTGAAAAACAGCCGCGAGCAGATGCATTACGATCTGGATCGCTATCAGGTGGTGCCACGCCGCTATTACGGCCGCATCACGGCTTCAGCGGTGATCCTGGTGCTGATGGCATTGCTGGTCAACGCCTTCGCCCACGGCAACATTGAATGGTCGTTTGTCGGCCAGTTCTTTACTGCTCAGGCGATCCTCAACGGCGTGGTGAACACGCTGATTATGTCGGTGCTGGCAATGGGACTCGGCATCCTGTTCGGCGTGATCACCGCGATTATGTATATGTCGCCCAATCCGGTGTTGCACTACATCGCCGTGGGTTACGCCTGGATCTTCCGTGGTACGCCGCTGATTTTGCAACTGCTGCTGTGGTTTAACCTCGCGCTGGTGTTTCCCACCATCAGTATTCCCGGCGTGTTCAGCGTGCAAACCGTCACCATCATGACGCCGTTCCTCGCGGCACTGCTGGGTCTGAGCATCAACCAGGGGGCTTATACCTCCGAAGTGGTGCGCGCCGGGTTGTTGTCCGTGGATACCGGACAGTACGAAGCGGCGAAGGCGATTGGCATGCCGCGTCTGCAAGCGCTGCAGCGCATCATTTTGCCGCAGGCGATGCGGGTGATTTTGCCGCCGGTGGGTAACGAATTCATCAGCATGATCAAAACCACCAGTCTGGCCAGCATGATTCAGTACTCCGAACTGCTCTACAACACGCAAACCATCTACTTCGCCAATGCGCGCGTGATGGAACTGCTGTTCGTGGCGGGCATCTGGTACCTGATCATCGTCACCGTGCTGTCGTTTGGTCAGAGTCGCCTTGAGCGCTTCTTCTCACGCGGCCACCGCCAGCGTCAGTAATTGGGAGAGAGAGATGAGAAACATCGTGCGCGCCGTCAAGGTGAACAAATATTTCGACCAGTTCCATGCGCTGAAGGATGTCAGCCTCGAAGTGAATTACGGCGAGGTGATGTGCATTCTCGGGCCATCCGGCTCCGGTAAAAGTACCTTCCTGCGCTGCATCAACCAGCTGGAGAAGGTCGATCAGGGTGGCATTTGGGTCGACAACGAATTAGCGGGCTATCGCATTGCGGGCAACAAACTGCATGCGCTGAGCGATAAGCAGATTGCTCGCCAGCGTCTGCAAACTGGCATGGTGTTCCAGCGCTTTAACTTGTTCCCGCACAAAACCGCGCTGGAGAACATTATCGAAGGGCCGTGCCGCGTCCTGCTGCGTCCAAAACGCGAAGCCAGTGAAGAGGCGATGGCGCTGCTGGATCGCGTCGGTCTGGCGCACAAAGCGCACGACTATCCGCAGTCACTGTCTGGCGGGCAGCAGCAGCGTGTGGCGATTGCCCGTGCGCTGGCGATGAAACCGAAACTGATGCTGTTTGACGAACCCACTTCGGCGCTGGATCCGGAGATGGTTGGCGAAGTGCTGGCCGTTATGCGCCAGTTAGCAAAAGAGGGCACCACCATGCTGGTGGTCACTCACGAGATGGGCTTTGCCCGTGAAGTGGCCAATCAGGTGGTGTTTATGGACGAGGGACGCATTATCGAGCAGGGCGCACCAGAAGACATTCTGCTGAACCCGCAAAACCCACGGATGAAAAACTTTATTAACGCGATTCTTCTTTAACGTGACCGGGGTGAAAAACATGAAAAAACTGTTATTGAGGGCCATCAGTGCCGCGCTGTTACTGCAATCTTCTGCCTGGGCGGATATCGCCGTGCCAGCCGCCATCAAAGAGAAAGGCCTGACCGTGGCGATCATGCCGAACTATCCGCCAATGGATTTTAAAGATCCGGCCACCAACCAACTCACCGGCGTGGATTACGACCTCGGTCAGGCGATCGGTGAGAAGCTGGGTGTGAAGATCAACTGGCAGGAGATCGCCTTTGAGCAGATGGTGAACGCGGTGGTGACCAAGCGTGTCGATTTAGTGATGTCCGGTATGACCGACACCAAAGAGCGCCAGAAGGTGGTGAACTTTATCGACTACTTCAAAACCGGTCCGCAGTTCTACACCCAGGCCGCTCGCAGCGACATCAACAGCGCCATGGATCTGTGTGGTAAGAAGGTTGGCACCAGCCGTCGTACTACTTTCCCGGTAGAGATTGCCAACTGGTCTAAAGCGCACTGCGAAGCCGCCGGTAAGCCAGCCATCATCGTCGTTGGCGCTGAAGGGACGGCGGATGCGCGTACCCAGCTGCGCCAGAACCGTCTGGATGGTGTAGTGCAGGGGAGTGAAACGCTGCCGTACATCATGGATCTTGAGAAAGGAAAGTATAAGCCGCTCGATAAAGCCTTCTCCTTCCAGTACACCGGCATGGCGATTGGTAAAGATGCAGGCGAATTGACCACAGCTATTCAGGCAGCGATTGACGCGATGATTGCCGATGGCAGCTACCAGAAGATCCTCGCGAAATGGGGTCTGGCTGACAATGGCGTAACTCAGGCGACCGTTAACCAGGGCTAAAGGAGCGTAGCGATGCAACAACCGGGCGCAGTGCGCTGGCCGCAGGGGAAACGCGGCTGTATGGCGCTGGCGTTTGACCTTGATGGTCCCACCGGCGATGCCATGTTGAATGGCAGCCTGTGGTCAACGCCAGAATATTTCACCTTTGGTGCGTATGGGCCGTACCGTGCGCTCGGGCGATTGCTCGACCTGCTGCGCGCTTTCCAGATTCCCGCCACGTTTTTTGTACCAGCGTGGGTCGTGGAGCAGTGGCCGCAGCAGTGTCAGGCGATTATCGAACAAGGCCACGAAGTGGCCTATCACGGCTATCGTCACGAATCTTTCTGGGCGATTTCGCCGGATGAACAGCGTGCCGTGATGGCGAAATCCGCTGAAATCTTTAAACAGCATTTGGGCATCACCGCCTGCGGTTTCCGCACGCCGTCAGGTGACTGGCATGCCGAAACGCCACAAATTCTGCGTGATGCTGGGGTGATTTATTCCAGCAGCATGCGCGGCGACGATCGTCCTTACAGCATCCCGGTGGCGGGTCACACGCCGCTGGTCGAGATTCCCGGTAAGTGGGAGATGGATGATTACGCCTCGCTGGCCTATACGCGCCAGCCTGACTTCCCGAAAGGCGGCGATCGTATTGCCAGCTATGCGCATACACGTGATAACTGGCAGCGCGAATTCGACGGCGCAATGGATGAAGGCTTGTGCCTGACCACGCTGTTCCACCCGAAAATTTCCGGCCAGCCGGGACGTATCCTGCTGCTGGAGCAGTTGTTTGAACATATGACGGCGCGTGACGATGTGTGGTTTGCGCGCTGTGATGCGGTGGCGCAGTGGTATCTGCAGGAGCAACAGCATGACTGAATCTTCCCGCTGGCCGCTGGGCTTTCAGTCCGCCGCCGTTTTGACTATCGATTTCAATGATATCCACGGTATTTTGACCCAGGCACCTGCCGTCGCCGGACGCGATAAAACCCTGTCGGTATGGCGTTATGGCACCCTGCGCGGCGTAGATCGCTTGCTGGCGTTACTGGCAGAAAAACAGCTGCAAGCCAGTTGGTGCTTACCGGCAATTGTGGCGACAGAGCAGCCGGAACTGATTAAACGCATCGTGGCCGATGGGCATGAAATTGCCTGTAGCGGCGAGCGCCATGAAGACTTCTCGGCGTTGTCGCTGGAGCAGCAGATCGCCAGCGTGACGCGCGGCTGCGACCAGCTGGCACAGTTTACCGGCAAACCGATTCAGGGTTTCCGCACCCCCGCAGGCCAGTGGAAACCGGGGCTGGCAGACGCGCTGGTGGAGCAGGGTATTCGCTGGTCATCCAGCTGGCGCGGCGACGATCTGCCGTACTTCCATCCCGGCACACGGCTGGTGGAACTGCCGATGCACTACACCTTGGAAGACGAACCCTATTTTGCTTTTAACCTGAGTCCGGCTATCCCGCCGGGACAGTCGCGGATTGCGCCTTATGCCGAAACGCTGGCGAACATGACGCAAGACTTCCAGGGTTTCCACCGCTTTGGGCTGTGTTATCTGCTGCGCCTGCATCCGGAAATCATCGGCACCGCCGGGCGTATTGGCTTGCTGCGTGAACTGATCGACACGCTGCAACAGCACAACGTGTGGATTGCTACGGCTGAGCAGGTGGCGGCGCATTGGCAAACGCAGCCGGACAATGATTTTTCCCATCCGGCAGAAGTGTTTACCCGCATCACGGGAGGTGCGCATGGCCTCGACGCTTGAACAACTGGCGGCATTTATCGCTGACACCCGTTTTGAACAGCTGCCTGAACCGTTGATGGAGCAGGCGAAGCGCCATCTGCTGGATACACTCGGGGCGTCACTGGCGGGCAGCGACAGCCCAATCTGGCGCGAATGTCTGGCATTGGCGCTCGCAGAAGGTGGGCATCAGCAGGCACAAGTGTGGGGAAGTGCAAAGCAGGTGAGTCCACGCCAGGCGGCATGGCTCAACGGCGTGGCTGCGCATATGTATGAGCTGGATGATACCGGCGGCTGCGATCACTCTGGCGCGGTGGTGATTCCCGCTATTCTGGCGGCACTGCCGCTGGCGACGCAGCCGGTTGACGGCCAGGCGCTGCTGGTGGCGATGGTGATCGGTTATGACGTCGGACGCCGGGTGCTGGAAGCCTGCGGCGGCTACTCTGCCCACAACGGTGCAGGCTGGCACTCCACCGCCAGCTGTGGCGTGTTTGGCGCGGCAGCCGCGGTGTGTTCACTGCTGCAACTGGATCGCGCTCAGTGCGCGTCGGCCATGGGCATTGCCGCCAGCTTTAGCGGTGGGCTGTGGGGCTTTATTCACGACGGCTCGCACACCAAAAAGCTGCATGCCGCACGTGCAGCTGAAGGTGGCGTGCAGGCGGCCTTGTTGGCGCAGCGCGGTATCAATGGACCCTCGGCGGTATTTGAAGCGAAGTGGGGCGGATTCCTGCAAACCCTGGCATCTGAAACACAGCAACCCGCTGCGTTAACCGCCGACCTTGGCGTGGTGTGGAAGCTGGCGCGCTGCTCGATCAAGCCGTATGCCGCTTGTCGCGGGACGCATTCGGCGATTGATGCACTGGGGTTACTGCTGAAAGAACACCCGGTGCGTGTCGAGCAGATTGAACGTATCGTGGTAGGGCTGAATCCGTTCCTGCTGGAGATGTGCGGCGGACGTGAGCTGCAGAGCCTGGCGAGTGCACAGATGAGCCTGCCGTATGCACTGGCGGCGCGTGCGCTGTACGGCTCCGCTGAATTGTCCAGTTACGATGATGCCAAACGCCTGCATCATCAGGTTGAAGCCTTTATGGCGCGAATTGAGCTGGTGATTGATGAGCAGCAGGGCCGTGACGACGAGCCGTGGGTAAGGATTGAAACCCAACAGGGCGAGCAGTGGCAGCAGCATGTGCCGGTGCCATCTGGTGCGCCCGCGAATCCGCTGAGCCTTGAAGCGCTGCTGGCTAAATACCGCAGCTTAGCGGGGCGCGTGTTGCCGGTTGAGCAGGTTGAACAGCTGGAAGCGATTTGCATGGAGTTGGATGACGTCGCGGATGTGCAGGAAGTGGTGGCGTTGTTGGCTCGTGCATAGGGTTTGGGTGCAGAATTATGCACCTAAACCGGTCGCAGTGCCTTGGGTATGCAAAGAGCCTGTTTACAATTTTGTGCAAACTCCATTTTTAGTCATGCCCGTCAGGGCGATGACTGAACTTGAAGATAAGCGGTTCATGACCATCTGCTAATTCTGCAGGAGCATCGTACATTTATTTAAGCGCTGCGATGATTTCGCTAGTGATTATATCTCTGGCATGCAGCGATAGGATATGACTGCCCATGCTGGTAATACAGGTCTGTTTTTTCGACAACGAACTTTGAAAGAACCTTCCCTGCGGTGTGTTGTGCTTAATTCCTGCCTGAAAGATGAAATCGCCCCTCCCTGAGGGGCATTCCGCTGTCTAATTCTGCGTTTGATTATCGGCAAGAATAAGCACTCCTGTCGACGTATGAAAAATTCCGCCCGAATGAAATATTCCTTTGCTTCAATCTACAAAATCCTCATGTCATTTGTAATGGTTTACTACCTTTTAACTTTATTTTAAAATGGAGCTAAAAAGGGAGAGGCTTCGGTTCTGCATTACTGATAAAGCCTCAAATGAAGCTGAGCCTTCTGTATTAAGTCAAATTAAATGAATATTCCAAAATTTTTCATGTGGAGCGAATGCTCTTTTCATGATTATGAACGCGCCTGCAACGAATTTGGTTATAACTGCGAATCTTCCCCCGAGTTCATTTCATTCAAATTACGCCAGGGTGCTCCGCTGAAATTCTATGCGTATCGTAAAAAAGGGAAGATATTAGGCAGCGTGTGTACCGAGAACGGCTGGCTCGCAAGTGATTCGAAGAATAGCCACCGCTCTCTTGCCAGCCTG
>NZ_CAJCKS010000105.1:0-17064 GCF_903970985.1 Pantoea sp. ME81
AGCTCCGGGTGGTCCCATACGGTGACGTTCAGCACGTCGCCAATGCCCACGCGATATTCGTAGCTTTGAATCTCGGTCTGCAGCGCCGGGTTGGCCTGCGCAACCAGTGGCTTCGGACGCATCTGTTCAACCAGACGCGGCGTCAGCGGGAAGACGTTGACGTATTTATCGATGTCAAAGTTGCTATCCTGTTGCTCAATGACATCTTTTCCGCTAGTGGAAAGGTGCGAACCTGGTTCAATGGTGCACCCGGAGAGAAAAGTTGCGGATACCAGTAAAGGTATCAATTTAATTTTCATTATCATCTGATTCTTCGCTATCAGTTAATGATTGATAGAGGCGAAAACGCCGCTGTGTAGCGTCTTATAAAAAAATAAAACTGACGGGTTAAACACTGAAACTGTGGGTCATTATCATGCGCTCCCTTGGTTTTATGTTGTCACCGTGCCCTGAGACGACATCAATTAAAGTCGGTGATTACCCTGCCGGCAAAGCACCGACTCTATTCAGGCTCGATAATGGCAGTTGTCAGTTAAGGCACTCCCAGCACCGGCATTTCAGACGGGGATAATGATTTCGTCCCCTGCCCTTCTACTCTCAATAAGCGCCATCGCGTTTCAGTACGACACCCACTGTCTTAAACAGGATCGCAATGTCATTCCACAGCGACCAGTTTTTGACATACCACGAATCGAAATAGACGCGCGTTTCATAGTCAACGTCGTTACGACCGCTAACCTGCCACAATCCCGTCATGCCGGGTTTCGCCATCAGGTAATAATCAACATCACCGGCATAACGACAGAGTTCGTCTTCAATCACTGGACGTGGGCCCACCAGGCTCATGTCGCCGCGTACCACATTCCACAGCTGCGGCAGTTCATCCAGACTGGTTTTACGGATGAAGTGGCCAACTTTGGTAATACGCGGGTCATTCTTCAGTTTGAAATCTTTATCCCACTCGGCGCGAGCGACCGGATCGGTGCGCAGGACTTCCTCCAGCACCTCTTTCGAGTTGATCACCATCGAACGGAATTTAAGGCATTTGAATTTACGTCCGTTCAGGCCGACACGTTCATGACCGTAAATCGGTGGGCCGCCATCGCGTCCAACCATAAAGCCGAGGACCAGCAGCGCCGGTGACAGCGCAATAATGATGCCGAGTGCGCCGACGATGTCGAAAGCACGTTTCAGGAAGCGCGAAGTGCGTTTCGCCAGATTATTGTTCACGCGCAGAATCATCACTTCATGGCTGAAGATGTAGGCCATGTCGGTACCGTAAAGGGGCACGCCGCGCAGAGTTGGAATCACTGAGACTGAACGGCAGTTATGCATTGCCAGCATTTTCAGCCAGTTGTCACGATGCTGGCTCTGTTCAAACTCCACTGCCACGATGAACTGGGTTTCGCTGTGCGTCAGCTGCCACAGCTCTTGTTCATTGTGCAGTACCGGTACGCCAGAGATGCTGGCCTGCGGGCAACTGCCATCAACATCGAAGAACGCAATGACATCAAACCCCATCACCTCTTCGCTCTGCAGCGCCTGCCAGGCTTCTTCAGCATTACGGCTACTGCCGATGATGATGGTTTGTTTTTTCCACATACCGAAGTGATTCAGTACGCGTTTAGAGATGGCGCGCGCCAGCGGAATTAATATCAACGCCAGAATCCAGGTAGTCACCCAGACAAAGCGCGACATCTGCCATTGCGATAATGCTGAAATTGACAAATCGATGACAGAAAAAATAAGAATGGTACGAAATATCTCTTTCAGCTCAAACCAGAATGGCTTGCGATAGGTGTAATGACGCAGGCGAACCCAGAACCAGCCTACGCAAATAATCGATAAACAAACGTGGGTGGCGATTTTTAAGTGCAGGTATTTTTCAGATATATCTGCCAGTGGAGAATCTGTGAACGAATTAATCACCGCCAGAGCAATAAACAATGCCGCGTTGAAACAAATTAAATCCGAGCACGCCAGTAAAATTTTAGTGAGGAGACTTTTATATGTAATTTGGTTATCGCGCATATTTAACTCTTTTATTTTATTTCCCTAATCCCTAACGCCTCTGCCCTGTGTAATAAATGAGCGATATATCCACTGCTAACGGGGAGGCAATCTGCGGCAAACGCTCCGGTGTTTATGCCAATTCTCTTTTTAGTAAAGCCAAAGAATTGCAATAAATACCAACAGATTAGTCTGACTTCCCTTGCCACGATTTAGCCCTAATCTGAACGGAGAAAAGCACTTCAGGCACGCTACCGCCCTTGGCTGTCGCTGCCAATACCGCTGCAATCGCATCTATTTTCATCGCACTCACTGAGATTATTCTTAGCCAGCGGCAGGCTAATCCCGTGCACGATCACAATTCATAACATTAAGAAGCTAAACAGCGCGCTATTAACAACTTCGGCGCAGACATTTACTAACACGTTGCTATACTAGTTATTACTGGCTTGTTTACAAGTAGGCCCCGTGTCCCCTGCACTATTTTAGGAAAAAGACTACCAGCCATAAGTATTGATGCCATCCCTTTCAGCCCATTCCTGCGTAAAATTCAGAATAATTCGATACTCACCTTCGGACTGCTTCGCATTAAAAACGTACGCTTGCGCGTGAATATTAGAATTAATCGTCACTATCACGATGCGGTGAAGTTTATCCATACATTCATCTTATCGACGAAATGTACCTTCTCAGAATATGCCTAAAACTCCGGGCAACAGGGTGATATCGCGCGATTTGCCTCATTTGTACCTTGCCTGCTGATTCACTATCATCAGACAAAACGCATTTTCAGACATTCAGGTGATGAAAGCATGATGGAGTGGATCCTCGATCCGTCGCTCTGGGCAGGATTAGTCACGCTAATCGTTCTCGAGTTGGTGCTGGGTATTGATAACCTGGTTTTTATTGCCATTCTGGTTGAAAAGTTACCGCCTGCGGCGCGTGACCGTGCGCGCGTAATCGGTTTGCTGTTGGCGTTGCTGTTGCGACTGGTGTTGCTGGCATCGCTATCCTGGCTGGTGACTCTCACGCAACCGCTGTTTACCCTGTTCCAGCACAATTTCAGCGCCCGCGATCTATTGCTGCTCTCCGGCGGGCTGTTTCTTCTTTATAAAGCCACGACGGAACTCAATAGTCGTCTGGAAGGTAGCGACGAAGAGAGCGGTCAAAGTAAGAACGGTGCTAAATTCTGGCCAGTGGTCGCGCAAATTGTGGTGCTGGATGCCATCTTTTCGCTTGATGCGGTGATTACCGCTGTAGGCATGGTGAACGAACTGCCGGTAATGATGGCGGCGGTCACCATTGCCATTTTACTCATGCTGCTGGCGAGTAAGCCGCTCACGCGCTTTGTGAATGGTCATCCAACCATTGTGATCCTCTGCCTAAGTTTCCTGCTGATGATTGGCTTCAGTCTGGTGGCGGAAGGCCTCGGCTTTATTATTCCGAAGGGCTATCTCTACGCGGCGATTGGTTTCTCAATCGTGATCGAGATGTTTAATCAACTGGCGCTGTTTAATCGCCGCCGCTTCCTCACCGCCGGACGCCCGCTGCGCCAGCGTACCTCTGAAGCCGTGCTGCGCATATTGCGCGGTGAAGCCCAGCGTGCCGAACTGGACGCCGATACCGCCTCATTGCTCAGCGACAGCGATGAAGGTGCGTTATTCAATCGCCAGGAGCGGCGCATGATTGCCCGTGTACTCGGTTTAGGGCAGCGGCATATCAGCAGCATCATGACGTCACGCCACGATATTGAGCACATCGATCTGAGTGAAGATCCGGCCGCGATCATGGCTAAGCTGGATAACAATCAGCACACCCGCATCCTGGTTACTGAACACGGGCACGATCCGCTCGGCGTGGTGCATGTGATTGATTTGCTTCATCAGTCGCTGCACAGTCATTCTCTCGATTTACGTGCTTTGGTGAAACAGCCGCTGATCTTTCCCGAACGCCTGACGTTATTGCAGGCACTGGAGCAGTTCCGTCACGCCCGCACCCATTTTGCGTTTGTGGTCGATGAGTTTGGATCGGTGGAAGGCGTGGTCACCCTGAGTGACCTGATGGAAACCATCGCCGGGAATCTGCCGAATGAGGGCGAGGAAATTGATGCGCGTTATGATATCCAGCCGTTGCCGCATGGCGGTTGGGTGGCGAACGGACATATTCCTCTGGAAGATTTGGCAGCCTATGTGCATTTGCCACTGGATGAGAAACGTAATTACCACACGCTGGCCGGATTATTAATGGACAGCCTGCAACATGTGCCTGAAGAGGGAGAAGAGTTACAGGTAGGGGATTATTTATTGCGTACGCTGCAGGTGGAAAATCATCGGGTACAGAAAGTGGAGATTGTGCCCGCGCCTGAGCCTGGGCGGTAACAGACGCCGTTATGCCCATCAAACCAGGCATAACGGCATTTTACGTGGATTAAGGTTGTTGCACCGCAGGCTTTTGGCGATCCAGCCACTCGTTAAGGCGCGACTTCGCTTCACTCTGCAACTGCTGGCGCACCACATCGTCAACCGGCAGTGAGTACTGCAAGTTGTTCCAGCCACCGTACATCCGCAGTGGAATTGCCTGGCCATTGAGCAGAGTCGCTAGCTTATCGTCGCCTTTCCAGCCGCGCAGCATCATATTGAAGGTGACGTCGAGCTGTTGGTTCACCACATCAACCGTGCCTTTGGTCTGCACTGCCAGCCGGTTACTGCCACCCTGCAGATCTGGCATGACAACCTTGCCCTGATTCAGGCTAATACGACCGCTCAACTGCTGAATCCCCTGATCGTCCGGCTCATCATTGGTCACGCTATTGCTCACGCGCGCCACGGCACGGCGCACCATCTGTTGCAGATTAAGTTGGGCGAGTTGCAGGTTGGTGGCCTCCAGCTCGGCATTACCCTGCCAGTTACGCTTCGCTTCATCCACGCTCAGGCCCGTGCCGCTGAGATCGCCTTTCAGGGAGACCGTGCCCTGCAAACTCTCCGGCAGTTCCAGCGCTTTCATTAAAGGTGCAATGGCGATGTTTTCAATTTCCGGCTGCAGGGCGACTTTCGTCACCGGCTGGCGGATATCAATGCTGCCCGGGATCGAGAAGTGCCCATCGCCGATCTTCCCCTGCAGT
Source organism: Pantoea sp. ME81 (assembly GCF_903970985.1). Lineage (NCBI taxonomy): Bacteria > Pseudomonadati > Pseudomonadota > Gammaproteobacteria > Enterobacterales > Erwiniaceae > Pantoea > Pantoea sp. ME81. The sequence goes on from NZ_CAJCKS010000105.1 coordinate 5,132, forward strand.
TTGTTCAGGGTCATCAACCCGTCCTGATTGCTGGCATCGATCTGCAGATTGCTCAGCGTCAATCCGCGCCACACGCTGGAATCCGCATTCAGGCTCAGCGTTAAATCCATCAGATTTAACGGCGAGTCAGCGTTGGTACGCGTGCGTGGTTCAGCAATCACCGGCGTGCGCGTCACGCTGGCGTGCTGTGGGGTGCTGTTGTCGCTGGCGGGCGCGCTGGCCATCAGATTATCAAGATTCAATGTCGTGGCGTGTAAAGCCAGATTGAGCTGCTGCGGCATCATTAAACGCCCTTCGGCACTGCCATCCAGCGTGCTGTCGTTGGCCGTCAGCTGCATCTTTTGCAACGAGAATTGCTGTTTATCGGCATTCCACTCACCCTGCCCGCTCAGCGCACCTTTGATGCCCTGCGGCGGGAGGTTAGCGCCGTCCAGCGTGTAATCCATCTCTTCAATCTGCCCCACCAGCCGATGCGGATACTGCGCCACATTCATCTGCCCTTTAAGGTTGACGCTAACATTACGCTGATTGCGTGAAATGCGCGTGGCGAGTTCGATGCTGGCATTTTTGCTGGCATCCTGATCGAGGTTGAGATTGAGATTACGGAAGTTATATTCATCGCCACCGGGCTGCTGCCAGATCAGCAGACTGTCGGCGAGGCGCAATTTAGCAATGTCGAATGACCAACCATTGGTGCGCGTCACCACCGGTTCCGCGTCCGTGGGGGCCACCGGTGAACCGCTCGGTTTCTGGGCGGCGCTGTCAGGCGTGACGCGAATGACGGCATTTTTCAGCATCACCTGGCTGACGCTTAGCTGATGCGACAGTAGCGGCCAGAGGTTGACATCAAGACGCATATTTTCTGCGGTGACCATCGGCTGACTGGCGCCAGGTGCGGTCAGGCTCATGCGCCCGGCGAGAATACTGAGTTGCGGCCAGACGTGCCAGCGCAGGCCACCGCTGACTTCAAGTTGATAACCACTGCGCTGTTCTACCTGCTGTACCATATAGGTACGAAAGTCGTTGGGATTGACCAGCAACACCAGTGCCGTCATGCCCGCCACGACCACCACTAACAGGATGGCCAGCGTCGTTATCACTCTTCTCATAATCCCTCATCACCGTCATTCTTCATGCTGCAGCGGCATTGGCTGCGTTCATTTACCCCAGTCACACACTGATGCCAGCTACCGGGGATTCACCCTCTTACCGCTTTGCCGCACGTTGAATCATTTAGGCGAACATCAGTCTTTGTCGATACGACTGGCATCGGCACCCTGCTGACCACGATATTTTGCATCTTCGCGGCGGTTATAAGGGCGTGCCGCTGGGCCAGACAACGGTTCAAAGCTCAATGCGCCAATCAACATGCCCGGACGCAGCGCCAGCGGCAGCTTACCGGAGTTGTAGAATTCCAGCACAATGCGGCCCTGCCAGCCTGGATCGATACGGTGTGCCGTCACGTGCACCATCAAGCCCAGACGCGCCAGCGAGGAGCGGCCATCCAGCCAACCCACCAGATCATCCGGAATCGTGACCGATTCCAGCGTCACTGCCAGCGCTAACTCACCCGGATGCAGGAAGAACGCTTCCCCTTCCGGCAGCACAATCTCATCGCTCATTACGCGATCCAGTGCGGCGCTGACTTCGTGTTTTGGACCACTCAAATCAATAAATGGCGCAGTGTGACCACTGAAGGTGCGGAACTGATTGCCGAGGCGCACGTCCACGGTTGCGCCATTAATGCGCTCAACCGGTGGGCGCGGGTCAATCGCCAGTTTACCGTTGTCGAGCCAGGCTTCAATGTCGCGATCGCATAATCTCATCGCAGAGTCTCCATGCTTTAAGTGTAGCGAAAGGTCGCCACTGTTGTGACAACCTTCACGCGTCACGTCCATCCGGACGCAGTATTTTCAAAGATATTGGTTAATCTTGGCTTTGAGAATATCGATGGCGATGCGGTTCTTCCCGCCACGCGGCACGATAATGTCAGCGTATTGTTTGGAAGGCTCGATAAACTGCAGGAACATTGGACGCACGGTCTTCTGATACTGGCTCATCACCGAATCCATGGAACGACCACGCTCATTCACATCGCGCTTCATGCGACGCATCAGACAGATATCCAGCGGGGTATCTACGAAGATGGAGAAGTTCATCTCCTGACGCAGACGCGCATCGGTCAGCAGCAGAATGCCCTCAAGGATGATCACTTTTTTCGGCTTAAGATGAATACAGTCACTGGTGCGCGTGTGTTCAACGTAGCTATAAACCGGCAACTCAATATCCTGACCCGCCTTTAACGCGCGCAGATGCTGCAACAGCAGATCGTGGTCCATCGCGCTGGGATGGTCATAGTTGGTTTTCACCCTCTCTTCCATGGTGAGGTGGCTCTGATCTTTGTAGTAGGCATCTTCGGGGATCACACCGATATGCTCGTCACCGACCTGGTCACGGATTTCACGATAGAGCGTGCTGGCAATAAGACTTTTTCCGGATGCGGATGCACCTGCGATGCCAACGATCACGCACTGATGAGACTTGTCAGTCATACTTTTTTAAGACCTGATAACTGGAGCCAATTGAAGCCGAAACCGCAATGGGCCGATTGAGAGGGTTAGTTGGCGGCAATTATAGGTATTTCACCTGTTTGATGCCAGAGAAATGGGCCCGCCGCTTTTCAGAATATCCCCTTTTGCAGCCAGATGCTTAATCGATACACTGTTCTCCTGCCTGAGTGGTGTACCCCCCAGGTTGACTCAATAAAGCCCAAGGAAAAATATGAGTTGGAAAACCCTGACCTATTTTGGTGACAGCATGTTGCTGATCCCGACCGCCGTGATTATCGCGCTGGTGTTGCCGTGGAAAAGCGACAACCGCCAAACTGTCTGGTATTGGCTGCTCGCTTTTGGCCTGGCGGGCCTGCTGGTTAGCCTGTCTAAAATTCTGTTTCTCGGGTTTGGCATTGGCAGCGCCAGATTTAACTTCACCGGATTCAGCGGCCACAGCGCCATGTCAGCAACGCTTTGGCCAGTGATGATGTGGCTGGTTTCGGGCCGCTTCCCCACCTTTTGGCGCGCATTCACCATCGGTATTGGCTATCTGATCCCGATGATGGTCGGCCTGTCACGCCTTGTGATCCACGCGCACTCCTTCAGTGAAGTGCTCACCGGCCTGATGCTGGGCTTTACGCTGAGCAGTGCATTCCTGTTGACACAGCGCCGCACCGCTCTGAAGGGCTTCAGCCTGGCGCAAGTGTGTGTCGCCCTGCTGGTGCCGCTGGTGTTGATGAGTCATGGCCGCGTGGCCACCACGCAGCAATTTCTTGAACGTTTTTCCGCCCATCTCGCCGGATTAGAAAAACCCTATACGCGCGCCGATCTGTTTCGCGATTAATCATTTTTCTGTCAGGGCCAAAACTTTCATTGAATCAGGGCTAAACCAGATTCTGCGCAGACATCTTAGACAGATGTGCTAGCATGCAAAACAGAGAATGATTGGCGCATTTTTCGACGTGTAACGAATGCGCATTGCTGGATTCGTGCATGACCCTGGAAATATTAACCTCACAGGATAGACCGCAAAGAAAATGGCTCAACGCACTGTTTTTGGGTGCATTGGCCTTTTTACTGACGCTATTTTGTCTCGAACTGATTGTGGTCAGCGGACGCATTTCCCCGCTTTGGTACTCCACCGCCCTGATGACGGTGGTGGTGTTCCGCGCCCCTTCAAAACATGTTCCGCTGCTGCTGTTCAGCTGTGTCATCGGCACCTCGCTGGCCAATTTAATCGTCATCGGTCCGGCGCTGAGCAACCTTAAATTTGCCATCCTGAATATGGTGCAGGCCATTCTCGGCGGCCTGATGTTGCGCGCGCTGCTGGATCGCAGAAATCCCCTGAATTCGCTGCTCGATTGGGTGCGATTTGCCGTCTGCGCCGGTTTGATTGCGCCGCTGATTGGCGGTGTGGTGGCGGTCTGGATGTTGCAGGTGGGGCATCGTGCGTCATTGCCCTTCTTTTCTACCTGGGTGATCTCCGAAGTGATTGGCGTGCTGGCATTCGGCCCCGTGCTGTTGTTATGGCCCAACAAGCCGCTGCGTCAATTAATCACCCCCGGTCGTCAGCTGGAAACGCTGCTGACACTGATCGTCACCCTACTGGCCAGCTATTTGTCGCTGCGTTTTCTGCCGTGGCCGTTCACCTTTATTGTGGTGATCCTGTTTTGGTGCGCGGTGCGGCTACCGAAGTTTGAAGCTTTTGTCCTGTTCTTCCTGAACGCCAGTTTCATCTCGATTCTACTGGCTTTTAACTTTGTTAACCTGGCACAAACCGGCTTGTTACTCGGCCAGGTCAGCACCTGGTTGCCATTCCTGTTAGTGCTGCTCCCCAGCCACGTGATGGCGCTGGTGATGGATGCCTTCCAGCGCGAAAAACACCATATTAGCGAGAGTGAAACCCGCTTCCGTAATGCAATGGAGTACTCGGCAATTGGCATGGCGCTGGTGTCGCCTAACGGTGGCTGGCAGCAGGTCAATCAGTCGCTGTGTCAAACGCTGGGCTTTCCGGCTGAAGAACTGAAGAAACTCACTTTCCAGCAAATTACCCATCCCGACGATCTCAACACTGATTTGCAACAGCTGGAGCGTCTGGTGGCGGGTGACATCATGACCTACACCATGGAGAAGCGTTACTTCCGCAAAGACGGTGAAATCGTCTGGGCACGCCTGACGGTGTCCATGGTGCGTGACGCCGAACATCAACCGCTCTATTTCATTTCGCAAATCGTCGATATTTCGGAACTGAAACAGAGCGAGCAGGTGAATCGTCGCCTGATGGAGCGCATTACTCTGGCTAACGAAGCGGGCGGCATCGGCGTGTGGGAGTGGAATCTGCTGACCGGTGAAATGCTGTGGGACAAGCGCATGTACGAGCTGTTTGCGCTGGGCCCGCATCAAATCCCCACTTATGATCTCTGGCTGCATCTGTTGGAACCGACAGAACGCGAAACGGCCGCGCTGATCGTGCAGCAGGCGATTGAACGGCGCAGCGCTTTCCATATGGAGTACCGTGTCAATCTGCCCAGCGGCTCGCGCTATGTGCGCACCGAGGCTAACCGCATTCTCAGCCAGGATGGTCAAATCGAACGCATGCTCGGCATCTGTCAGGACATTACGCCACTGCGCGCGCTCAACGAAGCGCTGTTCCAGGAAAAAGAGCGTATGGCGATCACCCTCGATTCGATTGGCGAAGCGGTGATCAGTACCGACGATGAGATGCGCGTGACCTTTATGAACCCGGTGGCCGAAACGCTGAGCGGCTGGCCTCAGGAAAAAGCGGCGGGAGTGGCGTTAAGCGAGCTATTAAATATCACGCGCGGTGCTAACGGTCCGCGCGTAGAGAATTTACTGCTGTGTAACTTGCCGGGCATAAAAACTTCACCCGACCTGGAAGAAGAGCTGGTGCTGCACACGCCGGAGGGTGTGCAGGTGGAGATTCACTACAGCATTACCCCTTTGAAAACCCTCACCGGCGCCAGCATCGGTGCGGTGATGGTTATTCAGGATGTCAGTGAATCACGCAAAATGATGAAACGCCTCAGCTACAGTGCTTCACACGATATGCTGACGCGGCTACCGAATCGCCATAGCTTTGAACAGCAACTCAAACGCGTGGTGAACGATGCTGCGGCCAACAACACTCAGCATGTGCTGGTGTTTATCGATCTGGATAAATTCAAAGCGGTGAATGACAGCGCAGGTCACGCAGCAGGCGACGCGCTGCTGCGTGAACTGGCGGAGTTGATGCAAAAACACCTGCGCAGCAGCGATCTGCTGGCGCGTTTGGGCGGCGATGAATTTGGCGTGTTGCTTCCGAACAGTCACGTTGACCAGGTGCGCGAGGTGGTTCAGCGCATTGTCACTTCGGTCAACGAATACACTTTCCTGTGGCACGATCATCCTTATCATGTGGGCGCCAGCGCCGGGATCACGCAGATTGATCAGCACAACTGCATCCGCAATGTGGTGATGTCACAGGCGGATGTCGCCTGCTATAGCGCGAAACATGCGGGCCGTGGTCAATATCACGTTTATCAGGAAGTACAAATGTGATCATTGCCAGCCCGCGCTGGCTGCGCTAAAGTCGCCCCCTTTTTTCTGGCATGGGGGATAAAATGTTCATTGGATTCGATTACGGCACGGCCAACTGTTCTATCGCGGTCAGCGATAACGGTACACCGCGCCTGCTGACACTGGAGAAGGGTCAGCGCCTGCTTCCCTCCATGATTTGTGCACCCACGCGTGAAGCAATCAGCGAATGGCTGCACCGCCATCATCAGGTGCCGACACCGGATACAGAGGGTACCGCGCTGCTTCAGCGTGCTCTGCGCTATAACCGCGAAGAAGATATCGAAGTGACCGCGGCAAGCGTGCAGTTCGGCCTGACCGCGCTGCAACAATATATGGTGGACCCGGAAGAAGTGTGGTTCGTGAAATCACCGAAATCTTTCCTTGGTGCCAACGGCCTTAAACCACAGCAAATCGCCTTCTTCGAAGATCTGGTGTGCGCCATGATGCTGCACATTCGCCAGCAGGGCGAAACCCAACTCGACCGTCCGATTGAGCAAGCCGTGATCGGCCGCCCGATCAACTTCCAGGGTCTCGGCGGCGAAGAGGCAAACCAGCAGGCGCAGGGTATTCTGTTGCGTGCGGCGAAGCGTGCGGGTTTCCGCGACGTGGAATTCCAGTTCGAACCGGTTGCCGCCGGGCTGGACTTTGAAGCCACACTGGAGAAAGAGACGCGTGTGCTGGTGGTGGATATCGGCGGCGGTACGACCGACTGCTCGATGCTGTTGATGGGCCCAGAGTGGCGCAATAAAACCGACCGCCGTGAAAGTTTGCTGGGCCACAGTGGTTGCCGCGTGGGCGGTAACGATCTCGACATTATCCTCGCGTTCAAAACCCTGATGCCGCTGCTGGGTCTCGGTGGTAACACGCAAAAAGGCACCGCCCTGCCCGCACTGCCGTGGTGGAATGCGGTGGCGATTAACGATGTTCCGGCGCAAAGCGACTTCTACTCTGCCGCGAGCGGTAAACTGCTGCGCGATTTGATTCGCGATGCAGAGCAAGGTGACAAAGTGGCGCACCTGCTGAAAGTGTGGCAGCAGAAGCTGAGTTATCGTCTGGTGCGTGCGGCGGAAGAGAGCAAAATCGCCTTGTCCGAATTGCCGGAAACCGAAGCGTCGCTGGCGTTTATCGCCCAGTCATTGCAGGCTGATATCAGCGCCACGCAACTGGAAGAAGCCATCAACCAGCCACTGGAGCGCATCCTGGAGCAGGTGCATCTGGCACTCGCCACCTGTGAAACCAAGCCGGAAGTGATCTACCTGACCGGCGGCAGTGCACGTTCGCCAGTGCTGCGTGCGGCATTGCAGCAGGCCTTGCCGGACACGCCAATTGCAGGTGGTGATGACTTTGGCTCAGTGACCGCCGGTCTGGCGCGCTGGGCAGAAGTGATGTTCCGTTAACCCGGTTGCAACCACTTTATCGCGCATTGTGCAGATGATTGATCCACTGCCCGATGCGCAATGAATTACGCCGGTAACAAGCAAAAAAATGGCGGCCACCCTGGCCGCCATTTTCATGTGTATCCGCGAATCAGAAATTAATGTTCGCCGCGATGCCGCCAACAAACGCATCTTTCACTTCACTCACTGCACCCGGCGCCACCACATATTGCAGGTTCGGACGCAGCTGCAGCCATTTGGTCAGCTGAGCGTTGTAATAGATCTCGTAGTTGTATTCCGAGCCATCCTGAATCGGCAGATAGGTCGGGCTGTTGAAGTCAGTTTCGCCGTTAGCGTTGTTCTGCTCACGCAGCGAACGGGTATAGGCGCTGTTAACGTGGATGCGCGCCGCACCGACACCGATTTCATCCTGTGGACGCGCATCAAACGGCCCTTTCCAGGTGAAGCTGATGGACTGATAGTTGTCGGTTTTCGATGTTTTGTGGTCGTTCATCACTGCCTGTACCGTCACGCCCAGACCACGGCTGGCATCCCCGCCCTGCGCTGTCAGTTGCTGTTGCAACAGCACATAACCACCGTAGGCGTGATCCTGGCTCTGATAGGCCCCATCGCGCCAGCTGCCGTAATTATCGCTGTTGGCAGACGAGTAGTAATACCCGATACGGTAGTTACCCGGCAGTTTGTCGGCACCGAAAGTCGGTTTCCAGCCCAGTTCCACCGGCACCATATTGCCTTCGGAATTGCTGGTGTCGAGACGGAAGCCATCGCCGCGATCGTAGTTGGAACTGTTCTGGTTATAGAAGCCGACCTGGAAGAACACTTCCGGCGTGATGTTGAACTTCACACGGCCGCCCCACTGGGAAACCGGCCAGTTAAACCAGCGATCGCCACGCCAGTTACCCGCCTGACCACTACCAAAGGCCAGGTTCTGGAACTTACTGTCGAAGTTATCGAAGTCTTCACCGACAGTGACACGACCGGCTTTCAGGTTAACCGCGTCATCAAACAAACCTTTGCTCAGCCAGAACTGCGTCAGGCGCCAGGTTTGTCCACGGCCATACACTTCCTGCGTTGAAGAGAGCATGCCCGTGCGACGATCGGCGACCTGATCGGAGATGTTTTGCCCATTACGGTCAGTGATGGTCATCTGGAATTGCGCATCCTGCCAGTTCAGCAGTTTTTCCAGGTCAAAGTTGGCGCCAAACGCCCACTGATCGCTGTAACGCATGGATGTGTTGGTATCCGCGCCGCCGCCGAGGTTAGAGGCGCTCTCCATGGTGTAGTTGACGTCGAATTTAATGCCGTCTTTTTCCAGCTGCGTTCGGGAACCACCCCAATCGCCAAACATGTAAGGTGAGTCATAGCTGAAGGCATCAGCCGCCATTGCTGATGTACTCAACATCGCAAACATCAGGGTGCCCGCTGCCAGACGGGGCATATGCTGCACTGCTTTTTTTCTGTTCATGATCATTATTCTTTTGTGATGTAACGGGAAAGGATCGAACAGAGGATAGTGCTGGCGTTATGTCAATTTTTGCAAATATGTGCGCAGTGTTTGACAGGGTGATAGTTAATTAACGCAATTGTGACAAGGGTCTATGAATGAATATCTTTTTACAGAAATGGCATTTTTTGCATGGCAAAAAAACAAAATAAAGCGGGACGCCGTCGCGTCCCGTGAAGGTTACGCCTTACTGGCGCTCGCCAGTTCCTCGATCTCTTGCTTACTCAACTCTAACTCAGTGGCTTTCACCAGTTCGTTAATCTGCTCCAGCGAGGTGGCACTGACGATCGGTGCGGTGATGCTCGGGCGCGCAATCTGCCACGCCAGCGCGACCTGAGTCGCTGATGCATCGTGCGAAGCCGCCACATCCTCCAGCGCTTCGACAATGCGTTTGCCGCGCTCGTTAAGATACTTTTCGACGATGCCCTGCCCGCGTTTACTCTTGCTGGCATCTTCCGGCTTTTTGTATTTGCCGCTCAGGAAACCGCTGGCCAGCGAGTAGTAGTTAATCACGCCGAGGCCATTTTTAACCGCCACCTGCTCCAACCCACCTTCATAATCCTGGCGGTCATACAGGTTGTATTCTGGCTGTAGCGTTTCATAGCGCGCCAGCCCCTCTTTTTTACTGATATCCAGCGCTTCCTGCAGGCGTTTTGCGTTGTAGTTGGAGGCGCCAATTGCACGCACTTTGCCTTCTTTAATCAGCGAATCAAAGGCTTTCAGTGTATCGACCAGCGGCGTATCCTGGTCGTCGCGGTGCGCCTGATAGAGATCGATCACATCGGTTTGCAAACGACGCAGCGAATCTTCCACCGCCTGACGGATGTAAACCGGTTTTAGCCCGGTTTTCTCCGGAGACAGCTCCATCCCCACTTTCGTCGCCAGCACAATACTGTCGCGCTTGCCGCTCTTTTTCAGCCATTTACCGATGATGGTTTCAGACTCGCCCCCTTCATTACCGGGAGCCCAGCGCGAATAAACGTCCGCGGTATCGATAAAGAACAGCCCTTTTTCTACCAGCGCGTCGAGCAGTGAGAACGAGGTTTTCTCGTCGACTGTCCAGCCGAAAACGTTGCCGCCAAAAGTGAGAAGCGGAACCTGAATACCACTGTCGCCAAGCTGACGGGTTTTCTGTTGACTCATTTTGTTCTCCTTATTGAAACGAGACATGACTGCCTTTGAGCTTAGCAAAGGAAATCGCTGCGCTTATGCGTTTTCCTGCCAAAATGTTTACGTAATATGAATACTTAGCGCCTCAGGGGCGATATTCTTAATTCCTTCAATTTTTGCCCGGCCCGGGCGTCTACAATCATTTCGTTTGCGAAACGGCCATTTTGCTTTCGCATTTGGGGAATACGAAACCGCTGGAGAGCACGCAAGCAGATGAACAGTCGACTGAAAACAAGCCTGATAACACTTGTCGCGATCGCCGCAGTCGCGGGCGGATATTACTGGTGGCAGCATCCTGCGGAACCGAGTAAGCAGCCGCAAGCCGAGGGCCAGCAGCATCATGGTCGCGGCGCAGGCGGCGCAAATCGCCGTCCTTTAGCACCGGTGCAGGCCGCTGCCGCAACAACCCAGAGCGTGCCCTACTATCTCAGCGGGCTTGGCACCGTCACCGCCGCCAATACCGTGACGGTTCGCAGTCGCGTTGATGGCCAGCTGATGGCATTGCATTTCCAGGAAGGTCAGCAGGTGGCAGCGGGTGCACTGCTTGCCGAAATCGATCCCCGCCCATATCAGGTCGCGTTAATTCAGGCCCAGGGCCAGCTGGCAAAAGATCAGGCCACGCTCGCCAATGCACGTCGCGATCTGAGTCGCTATGAAAAACTGGCGAAAACCTCACTGGTGTCGCAGCAGGAACTGGACACGCAACGCTCGCTGGTGAGTGAAACGCTGGGCACGATTAAAGCCGATGAAGGTAACGTCGCCAGCGCGCAACTCAATCTCACTTACAGCCGCATTACCGCACCGATCGCCGGTCGCGTCGGGTTGAAGCAGGTTGATGTCGGAAATTACATCACTTCTGGCGATACCACTGGCTTAGTGGTGATTACCGAAACCCATCCGATTGACGTGGTGTTCAGCGTTGCCGAAAACAACATTAGCCAAATCCTCAAGGCACAGAAAAGTGGACAGCCGTTGATTGTCGAAGCCTGGGATCGCAGTAACAAAACCCTGCTCACCAGCGGCACGCTGCTCAGCCTCGATAACCAGATTGATGCCACCACCGGCACCATCAAACTCAAAGCGCGCTTCGATAATCAGGATGATGCGCTGTTCCCCAATCAATTCGTCAACGCGCGTCTGAAAGTGGATACGCTGCAGGATGCGGTGGTTATCCCAACGGCTGCGCTACAAATGAGCAACGACGGCCACTTTGTCTGGGTGGTCAACAGCGATAACAAAGTGAGCAAGAAGCGCGTAACGGCGGGCTTGCAGGACAGCCAGAAAGTGGTGATCAGTGCCGGGCTCGACGCCGGTGAGCGGGTGGTCACTGACGGATTGGATCGTTTGACCGAAGGTGCCACTGTTGAAGTGGTATCACCGCAAAGTACCGCCACACACAGCACGCGCGCCGCCCAGCCTGCCCGTGGAGAGCGTCAATAATGCAGGTGATGCCTCCTGACAGCAGCGGCGGTCCGTCACGCCTGTTTATTCTGCGCCCGGTGGCGACCACGCTGCTGATGATTGCCATTCTGCTGGCGGGCGTGCTCGGTTACCGCTTTCTGCCGGTATCGGCGCTGCCCGAAGTGGATTACCCGACGATTCAGGTGGTCACGCTCTACCCTGGCGCCAGCCCGGATGTGGTGACGTCCTCGATTACCGCCCCGCTTGAACGTCAGTTCGGCCAGATGTCAGGGCTGAAGCAGATGGCATCGCAGAGTTCCGGCGGTGCCTCGG